>JAUTWY010000279.1 GCA_030838305.1 Acidobacteriaceae bacterium | reverse complement strand
AGGTGATGGATAACGGCACGCGCCTGATGGTGGCGTATTCGGGCGGAACCGCGTTCAACTTCCCGAACGACGTGCCGCATTTCGACACCTATATCTATACTCAGCGCAAGATGGCGGGGCTCGCCGCCAGCCTGAATGCGGGCGTCATCATGTCGAATCACTCGGAATTCGACAACGCGGTCAGCAAGATCAAGATGCTTGCAGCGCGCAGGCCCGGCGAGCCGCATGCGTTCGACCTCGGACGCGACGCGGTACTGCGTTATTTCAAGACGTCCGACGAATGCGCCCAAGTGGCGCGGCTCAAGCTCCTGTAGTGCCTGCCCATGGAGGCCCGCCTGCCAGCCATCGAGCCGCAGCTTGATGGTCAGCCGGTGGCGTTAGTCATTTAGTCCGCCAAGTTCCAGTTCGATCAATCTCAAGACTGAAAAGGCACCCGGTCCGACCGCGCCGCCGTCGCTGCTCCCATTGCCGAAGGGTGAGGGCATTTAGCTAGTGTTTAAAGCGCCCTTGCCACTCCGGACTCTTTGGCGTTTGTACATCAGGAAAGCGCGACCTGGATGAACTCGCGCAAACCAAAACGCCCCTGAGCGTTGGCTTTGCTCGGCTTCCAGATCGGATTCAGGTTGAAATAGGATGTGCTATCCGCGAGCATCAGGCCGATGAAGGTCTCCGCCACGATGCGACCTCCTACAGGACCGAGCTTCCGCGTCTTGATAGCCTTATCACCCTGTTTTGTCTTGAGCGTCACCATTACTTCTTTGGTCTCGGCGAGCACGTAGGTCCATAGAGGGCAATTGTCCTTGAACGCATCGGAAAAGTTTGTGACTGGGCCTTGGATGTCGCCACTATCCCCAGTGAATTTTCCGATGAGAATTTCATCGTCCTTGAGAGGTTCGATGCCCATGGCACGTGCAATAGCCTGCCCGCTCGGCAATCGCATCCGCCAGCCGCGCATGAGGTTGCGTTGCGCAAGAGACCGCAGGTTGCCCCCGGAAAGCGACAAGGGGGGATCGAACGGCGGATTTGGCAAGTTTCCCAGCGGATCGACCAATGAAGTGTCGATCTTATAGGCGAGCTGAAGGCGATTCTTGTTGCCAGGATTTGCCGCGTCATTTTCGTCGCCAAAATCGAGGGGTTCCAAATCTACAAAGCGCCTCCAATCGAAAGCCCAATTGCTGCGAAACTCATGAAATCCGGTCAGGGAAGCATCGGGATTGGGATCGAAGATCGGCAGCGGTGGAACGGTTTCGCTCAGTCTATAGCCTGGGCGCACCATGGAGTGGCCGAACCGATAAGCCGCCGCCGAGAATTCGAGCGGCATGGTCGGTTCGTGCTCAAGGTCGAAATAGATGACGTTTGGTGGATCAACCCGAACATTCGTGCCATTGTAATGGTGCGGAATGACGTCCCTCAGAACGCCATCCCATACGATGGTTGGAAGGAAATCATTAACAAGCATCCATTGATAATGAAAACGGACCGCCTGCTGAACGCGCTGGAATCGCGACGATGCCGGCCCTGTGTCTTCGGCAATGAGCTTGTTGTGAAAACGGTGGAATAACCCCTGAAGTTGGGAAACGATGACGTTCTCGTCATTTCTCGGATCGCCAATAATGGCCCGTCGAGCATTGTTGATGTCTTCCGGCTGACTCGGGTCGGTGGGCTGACTGCGCGGCAGATCACGCGCGTTCGGATTGCTGCCTGCACCGCTGAGTGGTCTGCCCTGGATGAAACGATTGTCAGAAGTGTAAAGATAAGGCGCGTCATCCGGCCCCTTGCCGTAAACGCAATCGAGGTCGAAGCGAGGCGTGCGAAAATCGACCAGTCCGTCTGGATCATCCTGTTGTTGCAAACTGCTCGCCGGATCGAACGTCAAATCGTGATCAATAAATTGGCCGAGATAGGTATAACCTGCAGGAATGCCACTTTCTTCAGCATCGGGCCCGTCTTTAACCGGGTCAGGAGGGGCGACCATGGCCATTCCGAGCTTCAACAGGTTCTGTTCAGTCTTGGTGTCCGATTCGCCAAATTCCGCGGGCGGTAGTGCGCGAAACATGCGTCCGAATTGGCCGCCAAAAAACTTAGAACCGCGTGACAAAGTGAGCCCGCGGACTGTGCTGCCGTGTGAGCTGCTTGCAGGTCCCGACATTGTGTCGCTCCGTGTTTGAGGTTGCACGAAACAGATAATTGGATTGATTTGGCGAGGGCCACCGAGGTACGTGCGTAGATAATCGGAACGTTCAGCTAAGAGATCGCGAAGCCATCAGTAGATGGGTGGGTATCGCAGTTTAGCAGAAGACGCCCGAGGCGGATTAGGTCTGCCCGGGAGAGCGTGGCGCCCTGTTGTAAGTTTTGAGAACGCCACATGTTTGCTCATATCCCACGACTCTGTCAATCAAGCAAACGTCCCAAATGGTATCCGTCGGTACTAGGATAGCTTACCGCCCGCCAGTAAGAATACATTCGCTGGTGCCGGCGCTACCTGCATACCAGCCGCCACTGTCGAACCCGAAGCGACCTTAAGAATGGGGAGAAGTATTTGGCCCGGTTTGCAAGATTCGTTGCCCGTAGATCCAAACGGTGACTTTGCCACAGACGAAGCAAATCCCTGGCTCGCCGTCCGTCTTGCAGGCGGCCTTATCTCCTCGACTGTAGTTTCCCACTCCTGGTTCGGAGGTCTGTCGGTTGTGGCACAAAGCGCCAGTTCGCCGCAGCGCAGCGGTGCGTCAGCTGTCAGAGGAAAACCCGACCTTCGCCTGCCACGGCCAAAGCGCGCCATACGTGGGCGAAGAGCAGTGCCATGCCGCCTTCTCGACTGAGGGTCTATTGCGTCGAAACGAGACCCTTACTGGTCGCCACTATCCAGCGGCTGCCCCAGCGCACAATCGAGTCGACTTTCCCCAATCCCGGCACTGTGTCGCCGCTCGTCGCCCGCCACTGCCCATTAGGACCTTCCAAGACGGCCGTGCCACCAACAACCTCACGGACCGTCCAGCCCTCAATGGTGCTGGGTTTAGTCTCCGGCACCGGCACCTGTCTGGGCAAGCTCCTTTCTTGTTGGATGGATGCCGCCCTCGGCCTTGGCGATGTGGCATTCCGCTGCGTCGCCAGCGTGACCATATGTGTGGATGCGGTAGCTTTCTGAGTAGTTCTGTGCGACGGCTCGGAATCCGTCATTGCTGTGGGAGCGGCGACCTTTTGGACGTGCGGCGCGCTAAGTATTGCCTCCTGATCTGATTTGGAAGCGACGCAATTGGCTTCGTTAGAATCGAGCGCATGATCCGAACAATCGGGCTTATGCTCGATGACCAGCGATGCCGGAGCGAAGACCAGAAACTGAAATGCACCAACCAATCCCAGGGCCAGCGTCGCCGATAGCGCGCCGATGATAAGCACGGGAAGGAGTAGTTGGGCCCTAGACGCTGCGTCGCGGCCGCCGATCCTGACGTCGCGGTCCCAGGCAAACGCTGCCTCGGGTATCCCGATCTGTTCAAGCGGCAGAGGCTCTCCTGGTTGTCGGTAAGAACCCGACGTCGCTTGGGCCGCGCAACTACCGTGCTCAAATCTCCATCGACCTTGATGATGACTACTGTCTCCATCGATGTGAGTTCCCGGAAATGCCGTTCTGTCGCTCATGATCGAGCCCTCTGGGCGACCCAATTTGTCGTGGATCATGATCGAGCCCGAAGCTAAATGGGACCTTAACGGCGCCCTTATTTGGATACCATTCGTCCTTCCACCTTTCCCGAGCCCAATCTCGGCCTTGTCGGGTTACGATGAGAGGGGTCTGAGATTCTGTGCCGGATCAGGCGATGGAAATTGGCCCGGAACTCTACTGTGGTCGGGGGCTTCGCGCGATCGGGTTGGAGGTTCCGCCCGAAAGGGTTTTGAGCCATTCGCTCAATATGCGGAACAGTCTAATGGCAGCCCAGCGCTTTCCAGCGCAAGCGCTGACATTTCGTCTTCGCTCAAGAGCCTCAGTGCGGCTCGATATCAGGTGGGTCGATAGGGCCGCGCCATTCTTCATTTTGCTTTTGATCATCTTTCGCAGGATGCGCGACAGTCGACAAATTTGCGCACCATGCTTCTCACCGGATGTCAGACTAACTAGATGTGCGGGCTTGCGTGAAGTGACCGCACATGCAGGGGGCATGCAACTCATTTTACCATTGCGAAATATTCTCATTTTACCATCAGCGGTTCAATATCTGCCTTTGTTTCGCCCATCCCGTTGCCGAAATTCATTCCAAGTGATTCGGGGGGGCCGTTATGAGTGATACGATTCGCATGATACTGACATTGACTCTATTTCTCATAGCATTTCCTGCGCTCTACATTGTTTTCAAAGCAGCGGATCCTCACCTGAAAGCCATCGTTGGCGCGGCAGTGTTCTTGTTTCCGTGCTTTCTGTTGCTGTGGGAGGATTTGGTGTCACCGGCTCGCATAGGCCCGAAAAAGATTGACCGATCGCGGTTATGACGTATCGATCCTGATGGTGACGGATGGCCTCGATGGTTGGTCGTGTGGCTGGTACGATCCCGGCTTTCTCACGCGGCAACAGGTCGACAATGTCCTTAGGCTTGCCGGACCGAACACGAACCGCGCGGGAAAAATGACGGGCTTAACGGCCTCGCTATAGAAAACGGTATTTTTACCCCTAATCACTGGCTGCAAATGGTCGGCCTGAACCTGAGATCCACAGGGCGATCTTGAAGCCGGCTGCCTCAGCCTGGGTCCGCTGGTGGGGCAATGGTCTGATCTACAGAGGAAATGCGGGCATATAGGACATTACCCGTACGGACAAGAAGAAGGGAACAGAAGGAAAAACGACACAGACGTCCCGCCTCACGTAGTCGTCGACTGATCGTTCACAGGGGCCGCGTCCTTCTTGCCTTCGTCTTGCTAGTGTCCTTTGGCTGGCGTAGACGGTGCCACTACCGGTTTAGAGTGAGCAGTTTTGCTCAGACCGCTCCGAGCAGCGTGCGTAGTCTGCCGCACGTGCGTAGTCTGCCGCAGTAGACTTCGCAACGCGCGGCTTAACAATGAGGTTTGTCATGGGCACCAACTGTCGAATTGCGGTCATCATCGCGCGCAACGATCCCTCTACTCCAGGTATTTCGCAAGAGGCCGTGCGCGCTGCGCTTCTAACTATGCCGAACGGTGTTTTACGATATTGGCAAGATGCAACCGAGAATTGGTTCAGCTTCCCGACTTTTGATGTCTTTGGTCCTTTTGACGTGAATTTGCAGCCGCCGCCATCAGCCCGTCAGAGTATCATCGATACCGCGCGCGCCGCCGCTGGCGCCGACCTCAGCGGATATGACAATGTTGTCGTGATACTGGCTCCAGGGCGAGCATTGGCGGAGAACCCCTCCAGCGATCCACTTGCGCCCCCTCTCGTGCCAACTGGTTATGATGCAGGCGCGAATGGCATGGGGCCAGGTAGCGCCGCTGTGCTGCCGAGTGTGGAGACTCACACTTTCTTTGCGCATGAGATTGGCCATCTTCTTGGCTTCGATCATAGTTGGGGACTGCTCAACCATGGCGTCGACTACGGCCACACTGGCGCACAGAGCAATGTTTATGGAGACCCTTATGACATCATGTCAGCCTCCAGTTTCGGCGACAGCAGTCCGGTTTTCCAGTTGCCGGCGGCAGCAATCCCGGCGGAGTTTTCTGGTCTTACAAGCGCCGGTCCTGGTGCGGCCCGCGCTTTAGTCCACTTCTACATGCCTTTGGCGTTAGAAAGCGTGGGGAGAGTTCGCCACGTACAAACCGCCGAGGAAGTTTTCGTTTTGCTTCATCCGGCGGGCAGCAGGCTCACAAGCCAACCCGAATTGATCGTGTGGCACCCGGCAGGCGAAGACGCGGCCGGAAGAGGCCGAGTTTACGTCGAGTACCGTCAATTTTTCCAATTTGCTGCGGGCACCCGGTGGGATCAGGGACTGGCGACCACTGGAGACGACCGAACGCGTGCTGGCATTGTGGTTCATACTGTTCGCAACGCTTCGGGCAGCGATCAAGCCGT
>JAUTWY010000269.1 GCA_030838305.1 Acidobacteriaceae bacterium | reverse complement strand
CTCAAAGCCTCGCCCACTCACCTTGGGATTGGGATCGGGCATGGAAGCGACAACGCGATGAATGCCAGCGGCAATCAATGCGTCAGTACACGCGGGCGTGCGTCCCTGGTGTGAGTGGGGCTCCAGGTTGATGTAAAGCGTCGCTCCCCTGGCTTTCTCGCCAGCCTGCTCCAGGGCGCGCACCTCGGCATGCGTTACGCCATCGTAGGTATAAACGCCCGAGCCTACAATCCTGTTTTGTGTATCGACGATGATGGCTCCGACATAGGGATTAGGCGAGGCTAGTCCAATACCCTGACGCGCCAAGTCAAGAGCGCGGCGGAGAAACTGTTCGTCGGTAGAATGGTCGGACATCTTTGCACGGCCCGGATCGGTACGTCTACCACGGAGACACGGAGTCACGGAGAAAGACATTTGGGGTTTGCTCTTCTCCGTGACTCCGTGTCTCGTGATGAAATTTTTATTCGAACAGAGAATCCACGAATTCTTTCGGATTGAAGGGCAGCAAATCCCCAACTTTCTCGCCGACACCCACAAATCGCACGGGCAAACCCAATTCGCGCGAAATGGCCACGACCACGCCGCCTTTCGCCGTGCCGTCGAGTTTCGTAAGCACGATGCCCGTAACGCCTGCAGACTCCGTAAAAAGGCGGGCCTGTTGCAAGCCGTTTTGACCTGTTGTGGCGTCCATCACAAGCAAAGTTTCGTGCGGCGCTCCGGGAATAATGCGTTGAGCGGTGCGGCGCATTTTTTCCAGTTCCGACATGAGGCTGGTTTTGGTGTGAAGCCGTCCAGCCGTGTCAACGATCACGTAATCGGTTTTCCTCGCCGTCGCAGCTTGTAGAGCGTCGAACAAAACGGCCGCCGGATCCCCGCCGGGTTTGGTCTTGATCACTTCCGTGCCGGTGCGTTCTCCCCAAATTTCCAATTGATCGATCGCCGCGGCGCGGAAGGTATCGGCCGCGCACAGAAGCACGTTCTTGCCTTGCGAGCGAAATACCTGTGACAACTTGCCGATAGTCGTTGTCTTGCCCGTGCCATTCACTCCAACCACCAGAATTACCTCCGGCGTTCCGTCTACTCTTTGGACAGGTCTGGGATTCGCGGCATTCAGAATGGCAAGCAACTCTTCCTTCAACAAACGTTTTAACTCCTGAACATCTTTGATCTGTCTGCGGTCGGCTTTGTCTCGGAGCTTGGCAAGCACCTCCTGGGTGGTGGTGGCGCCGAGGTCGGCGCCGATGAGGGTGGCTTCAAGATCATCGAGCGTGTTGCGGTCAATTTCTTTGCCGAAAGCGACCACTTCTTCAAGCCGCTCGGCGAGGTTCTCACGCGTCCGCGTGACCGCCTGCTTCATGCGGTCAAAAAGACCAGTCTTGTTTTCTTCGGTGCTGCCGAACAGAGTCTGAATCATGCGGAGTCCCAGGCTTGATTATAGCGGCCTGCGGCAATCGGAACCGGCGCCCGTGTTCGAAGAATAAAAAGTGGAGGCTAGGCGCGCGTTCTTTCGAGGGTTGCAACTTGCGCTGGCGGTGCTGCTGGGGTGGGCGGCACTAACGGGACTGTGGAAGCCGCGTCTGGGACAATGGGTCTCTTGATCGCTGTACGCTGGATGCGAATCTCGCCGCGTCCGTAAACTGCCATCAGCGCAGCCACGGGTCCTGGGTCCAGCCGCTTTCCCGCTAAATTCTGGATGATCTTCAGAGCCTCTTCCGGAGTATGCGCGTGTTGGTAAGGGCGATTCGTGGTCAACGCATCAAACGTGTCGGCGACTGCGATCACCCGTGCCAGCAACGGGATTTGTTCCCCTTCAAGCCCGTAAGGATAACCTCGTCCATCAAGAGCTTCGTGGTGGAGTTCGATGCCGGGAAGCATTTCCGCCAGTTGGGTTACGGGGCGAAGAATGTTGGCACCCTTTGTAGTATGAGTCTTCATCACCTCAAATTCTTCTGCGGTCAGCGCGCCCGGTTTCTTGAGGATGACGTCCTCGATCCCGATTTTTCCCACGTCATGAAGCTGCGCAGAAATCTGGAGTGTCTCGAGAAAAGATGCGTCGAGATTCAGTTCTTTCCCGATCATCAGCGAGTAGCGCGTGACACGGTCGGAGTGGCCGCGAGTATATGGATCTTTCTCGTCAACCGCGCCCGCCAGCATTTGGATTGAGCCTAGAAAGAGCGCGCGATTTTCTTCGGCTGCCTGTTTCAAATCTTTGACGAACTGTTCAAGTTCCTCCGACATCGTATTAAAGGTTTCGGCTAATTCGCCAATTTCAGTGCGGCTGCGCAAATGGACGCGCTGGGAAAAATCGCCACGAGCCAGGGCACGGCCGGACTCCGTAAGCACCTGCAAAGGATTAGTAATCCTGCGGGCTGCAAAAATGCTTACACCAATACTCAGCAGGACTGCCAGCAATGCCAGAAGGCGGGCTGTGCGCTGCATCTCGTAGACTCCGCGATAAGCCTCGAACTGCGGCTTCTGCACCACGACCGCCCAATCGAGCGTAGTGACCGGACTGTAAGTGCCGAGCATCTCCACGCTATTCTTACCCTCGCGGACACCAAATTCCTTGGTAGCGGCCAATTGCGCTTTGTTGCCTTCGTCGACAAAGTTGCGGACAATCTCAAGGCTCTTCATGTCTTGGCCGGTCACATATTGTGTGGTGGCCGCGGCTACCAGGCGACCCTGAGCATCTACGACGTAGGGGAACAGGCCGCCACCGCTGACTTCCTGCAGACGCCGGATCAGGAACTGTAAGTCCACAACCGCGCCCACTACGCCGAGAAAGCGGCCGCCGTAACTGACTGGACTACTAACCAGAACAATGGTCCGCGAGGTCTTGCCGTCTTCCACTTGAAGGGCCTGGCCGTTGTAGGCGCGGCCATCGCGGGCAGCGTCATAGGCGTGTTGCAATTCTCGCTGCAGGAAAGCGTCTGGCGCGATTCGTCCGGCGGAAATTCCCTTGGCTTCGGAGTTGAGCAGGGTCGCATACGCAATTTCATCGGAGGATGAAACAAAGTGTTCCAGTAGCGCGCGTAGCTCCGGCGCTTCAATGTTTTTCGCGCCGATATCGCCGCCGCTGGCTACCTGAATCGCCGAGGAAAGGTTGGCGAGCATCATCCGCAGGGAACGCTCGTGCTGCGAGAGATCGTCGGCCAGCGAACGCGTCACAGTGTTCTGCAGCAGCATCTCGTTGGTTTTCAGCCTGTCCCGGTTAATGGCCTCAACTTGCGCGGAGTAGAAGTACATCGGGACGATGCTGATCACCAAGAGAACGCCGAGAATCACATACAAGATCGGGATCCGCGCCGGGGTCGGTGCGGTAGAAGACGAGTCGCTCCCCGGGCTAACTTGAGAAGTGCCGTCGATCGAAGTGGCGGCGGATTTCACGGGTATCTATAGAATTTTAATGTGCGCAGCAAAGAGGCGAGGCGAAAACCGTGAAATCGGCCATTACCGAAGTACCCATCCCAGCTCACGTTGGGTGCGAGTTTGGCAAGAAAACGCACCGCCCAAAGAGGAATGCAGGGACCCACTTACGGCCTCAGCGTTTCACTTTTGCCGCTGCGGGTCATCAGCTCAAAAATTGCTTCCCGCGGCGCTTTCCCCTGATGCAGGATGGCGTGCATCTGCTGTGTGATGGGGACTTCGACCGCGTGAGCATGCGCCAATCCCACGGCAGCCGTCGTCGTGAAGACTCCTTCCGCAACCGTGCCATGCATCGCGGCTAGAATTTCCGGCAACTTGCGTCCGCGGCCGAGTTCAACGCCCACGCTGCGGTTGCGCGAGAGGCCGCCGGTGCAAGTCAAGACGAGGTCGCCGAGCCCGGCAAGGCCGGCCATAGTTTCCGCTTTGCCCCCGCAGGCAACGACCAGCCGCGTCATTTCTGCCAAACCTCTCGTGATCAAAGCCGCTACGGAATTGTGTCCCAGGCCGAGACCTGCGCTGACACCCGCGGCGATTGCGATCGTATTTTTCAGCGCGCCACCGAGCTCCACGCCGATTGGATCGTCGTTCGTGTAGACGCGAAAACTGGCATGGCTGAATTGTTGTTGAATGGAACGGGCCAGATCCGCGTCATGCGTAGCAAATGCAATCGCGGTTGGATCTCCTCGCGCTGCTTCGAGCGCGAATGATGGTCCGCTAAGCGCACCGATTCGGGGCGCTCGCCCAGCACCGCCCTTGACCACCTGCGCAATCACTTCAGTCATTCGCAGCAGTGAGTTTTCTTCCAGCCCTTTGGTCGCGCTGACGATCATTGTGTCCGCGCGCAAGTGCGGAAGCATTTGCTCGAACAGGTGGCGGCAATGTTGCGACGGCATCACGCTTACCACGATGTTCGCGTTCTGAAGCGCCTCCGCAAGATTGTTGTACGGCGTCACCGAAGGTGGGATGATTTGGCCGGGAAGAAACTTCTCGTTCACCCGGCGTTGCGTAATGCTTTCGCAGACCTCTTTTTCGTGAGCCCACAGTCGAATCCGGTGCGCTTCGGTGCGTCCTAAAACAATGGACAGCGCCGTCCCCCAGGCTCCCGCTCCAATGACTGCAATTTCGTTCATGCGGGCTTTCCCCCTACGCGGTTTTCGGTTCCGGCCAGGAGGCGTCGTACATTTTCACGATGTTTAACCAGAATGAGCAGGCAGGCAAGCGAGATCAAAGCCAGCCCCCCATGGGAAAGATAAAACTGACCGATACGCCACGCCATAAAAGGGAAGACTGCAACTGCTACGATCGACCCGAGGGAAACATAGTGGGAGATCAGGGCGACGACCACAAAAATACCCGCCGCGATCAGGACGGCCTGGGGAGCGATCAGCAGAAATGCGCCGAGCGCGGTAGCGACTCCCTTGCCGCCGCGGAACCTCAGCCAAACGGGAAACACGTGGCCGAGAACGGCGAACAGCGCTCCCATCCCCAAATACTCGAGAGCGGGTGGTCCCGCAACCATACGGTCGGCCAAAACATAAGACAGCGCCACCGCCGCGGTTCCCTTTGCCGCATCGAGCACCAGTGTGAGGGCTCCCAATACCGGCGATTTGCGAGAAACGTTTGTCGCCCCAATATTCCCACTGCCGCTTTGGCGCACATCTTCGCCGCGGAAGATACGTACCAGCAGATACCCGAAAGGAATCGATCCCAACAGGTAACTCACTGCGGCGATGAGGAGGAAGGTGCTCATGCAGTATAGGCGATCAACGCAATGCGAATGCCGCCAGCTTTGTGTACTTTGAGCCCCCGGGCGAAAGCTGGCTCTGATACAGAAAAAACTCGCGGGCCGTCATCGTACCAAACTCTGGTCTCGGAAGCGCTGCCAGTTTTTCCTGCAAATGCTGAAAGCTGTGCTGCTTACCAGCACTCTTTTGTTTGCGCGGCGATCCAGAGTTTCCCGCGCCTCGTGCCAGGGTGAGATGCGGACTGAAAATGTGCTCTTCTTTCGGAATGTCGAGCTCTGCTAACTTCTCATCGATCGTTGTCGCCAGAGAAGCCAGCTCGGCGCCCGATTCAATTCCTGTCCAAAAAAGTCGCGGCCGACCCGGGCTTGGGAAAAATCCATAACCGCGAATATTCATCTCGATCGTGTTCGCCACAATCGACTCCAGCGCCCTCCTGATCTTCTCAAGTTTATCCTCGGACTGCTGTCCGATAAATTTCAGCGTGACGTGCAGCGATTCGGGCCTTACCCAGCGGGCACCGGGCGCAAATCCGCGCACGCCATCAAGGAAGCGCGTGATGCGAGCCCGGATGCTGTCGTCAATATCGAGCGCAACAAAAAGGCGCATAGCATCAGCTGCTAGCTACTAGCTTCTGGCTTCTGGCTCCTGAAGTCCCCAGACGCCTCTCGCTAGGAGCTAGCAGCCAGCAGCGGTTCTTGTTCACATCAACTTCTTCCGAACCATATCCAGCGCAAGTGTAGTTGCGAAGCGGCGGATCCGTTTGCGATCTCCGGGAAAGTTTCGTTCGATCACTTCTGTTCCGCCATCGCTAGCCAGAGCATGGAAGACCAATCCCACCGGCTTCTCGGCTGTTCCTCCGGTTGGCCCGGCAACGCCGGTGATGCCGACACCGAAAGTTGATTCGCAGCGATACCGGATTCCCTCCGCCAGGGCCGCCGCCACTTCGCGGCTCACCGCTCCATGGCGTTCGACCATGTCGGCGGGCACGCCTGCGAGGTCAGTCTTGGCCGCATTCGAGTAGACGATTGCGCCCCCGACAAAGTAGCGAGAACTGCCGCTCACCGACGTGATCCGTTCTCCCAGCATTCCGCCGGTGCATGACTCCGCCACCGCCAGCGTGGCATTTCGCATCTGAAGCCAGTAGCCGACAATCTGCTCCAGCGACTCGCCGTTCCGCGAGAAGACGGCATCGTCGAGTTCTTCCTCCACCGCGTCTGCCGCTTCATCGACCCGAGCCTGTGCTTCATCGAGTGTTCCGGCGCGTGACCTAAAATGTAATTGGATTTCCCCCTGCCCCGCCAAAATCGTGGTCTGGACTTCGCCAAAGCGCTTGTAGATGGGCGCCACGCGCGCATCGACCTGGGATTCGCCCAGCATCGCGACTTTCAAGACTCGAGTCGCCAGAAAAGCCGGGGGCAACTTTAACCGCAGCCGCTCCCGACACTCTGCCTCGAACAAAGGCTTCAATTCGTGAGGAGGCCCGGGCAAAAGAATCACAATGCGTTCGCGCCCGTCGAACTTTCCACTCATCCATTGTCCCGGCGCGGTTCCGTTGGGATTGGGCAGCACCACGGCTCCATCGAGCACGTCCGCCTGCTTGGCATTGTTCGGGGACATCTTCCACCCCCGCGAGGCAAAACGCTGCTCGATGGCGGCGAGAACCGATTCATCGCGCTGCAGCGCAACTCCCAGCGCTTCCGCCACAGCCTCGCGGGTAAGATCGTCTTCGGTGGGCCCGAGGCCGCCGCTGAAAATCACGATGTCCGAGCGGAACAGAGCGTGCTGCGCGGCCGCCACCAGACGCTGAAGATCATCGCCGATCACGCTCTTGAAAACTACTTCGACACCCAACTGGTTGATCTGCTCGGTGAGAAAAAGAGAGTTCGTATCCATGCGGAAGGGAGTCAATAGCTCGGAGCCAACCGCAATGATCTCGGCGTTCACGGGTAGAAGTGTAAATGAAAAATGGCGGAGGCTGTGACAGCATTCAGCACTTAGCATTCAGCCACTACGATTGCCTCTGACTGAACCCTGGTTACTGAATACGGATTTCATTGGGTTGAGAAACTATTCCGGCAGCAACGGCTGGCCCGGAATGTTCCACGCAAGATGGTGCACCGCATCGTTAGTCGCTAGAATCGCGCTTTGTCCTGGCGCAAAAGCCAGTCCCACCAGGCCGTGGCCAGCCACTTCAAGGTTGGCCTTGCCATCGGGCGTGATTTTCACAATTCCGCGCTTGCCCGAGAGCGACGCCGCCACATACAGATTTCCGATGGAGTCGAAAGCCAAGCCCTGCGGACGACCCAGGCCGCGGAAAAATTCGTGCACCGTGCCTTGGGGATCAATTCTGTGTACGCCGTCGAAACTCGACGTGGTAGGGCCGGTCACAAATAAATCGCCTTGTGGACCGAAAGCGAGGTGATAGGCGGAGACGCTCGGTTCCAGCGTGGCGAAGACGAACACCTGCTGATCGCGGCCAATCTTAAAAATAGTGCCGCTGCGGTCGCCCACATACAGATTTTGATTCCGATCGAATGCGATCCCGGTGGCGATCCCCATTCCCTCTGCGTAGGTGGTCATGGTTCCGTTCGGCGCCACACGATAGACCGCGCCATCGTTGCGCGATGAGACGTACATCTGTCCCTGGCGATCGAAGGCGATCGAGGTCGCATTCATCAGCTCCGCAACAAACGGTTTTGTGGTGTAGTTGGTGTCAATTTTGAAAATCGCAACTGGAACTTTCTGGCCGCGCGAACCGGAGAACGTTGCATAGATATTGCCCTGTGCATCGAGCGCCGGATTGGTCACGGGATGCAGATTCTCAGCAATAGAAACGGCCACCTTTACGCTATGCGCATTGCTGACATGGCCGTCCGCTGCGACCACCACCGGGCCTGAAGTGGCTCCGTGGGGAACGCGGGCGACAAGAAATGAATCTGAACTGACGACCACGCCGCCCTCGACGTCGCCAAACTGCACGCGCGGACGCTGCCACTGCTGCGACCGTAAGCCTGAGCCTGCGATGCGGACCTCGCCTCCAACCAGCGCAAGCACCGGCGAGACCGACTCGATGTGCGGTCCGCCGTTCACGTTCTTCTTGCCCAGAATGCGGTCGGAGAATCCCATGAAGAAATATTCGTCCTACGTTAGAAGACCAAAGCGCAGAAAGAGATGCACCACTCCCAGAGCGTAGAGGCCGGCTGCAACATCGTCCAGTACGATTCCCGCTCCCTCTGGAATTGCCTCCAATTGTCGCACCGGCGGCGGTTTCACAATATCGAAGACACGAAAAAGTATAAAGCCGGCGAGAAAAGATTTCCACGTGAGCGGAACTGCGATCAGGGCAACGAGCTGGCCCGCAACCTCATCGATCACTACAAACTGCGGATCCTTGATTCCGGAGCCGCGCGCGACCTGGGTGGCCGCGGGAATGCCGAGCAGCGTAACCATGGCTGCCAGGCCAACGGCAACGGGCGTCCGCAACCAAGGCGCCAGATTGTAAGCCAGCGCCGCCCACAACACCATGGTTGCTGCCGATCCCCAAGTACCCGGGCCTGGCTGTATACGTCCGATGCCAAAGAACGTGCCAACCAGCGTCGCCCACAGCGGAGTTTGTCGGGACGCCCCCGCGACAGCCGGCGGGACGCCGGCGCTACGGTGGGATGTCGCGGTACCGATTTCGGATATATCTTTCACGAATCTTCGTCCGGGTCTTCCGGCATACTCTCGCGGATTTGCTCCTCGACATCCGTAACCTGCGAGGGAATCACATAAGCGCCGCTCGCCCATTTTCCAAGATCAACGGTGCGACAGCGGTCGCTGCAGAACGGAAATTCGGGGTCTCCGCTCTTGACGACTTTCTTGCAGATTGGACAGCGGAGTTTTAGCGTGCGTTTGCGCGGCATCTCAGGAGTATTCCAGGTTCCGATCTAAACCACAGGATTTAGAGCGGCCAGATCTTACAGAATTCTCGCCACCAGATCATAATCGTGCGCTTCTGTGATCTGACAGAGATAAAATTCGCCGGGCTCAAGCTCTTCATCTTCCGGATAATCATTGACAAAAACTTTCCCGTCAATTTCGGGAGCGTGCATCACGGTGCGGCCTTCCATCAGCAGGTCCGTCTCGTCCGACGTTCCCTCAAGAAGCAAATCGAACGACTGTCCCACCAGCGCTTTCTTTTTCTTCTTGCTGATTTGCCGCTGAATCCCCATCAGATGTTTACGCCGCCGCTCAATTTCACTCGGAGAAAGTTTGTTGTCCAAGCTGTATGCATCGGCGCCGTCCTGGTCCGAATAGGAAAAGGTTCCCATCCAATCAAACTGCGCTTCGCGGACAAAATCGCAGAGCTCTTCAAATTCCTTTGCGGTTTCTCCCGGGAAGCCCACGATAAACGAAGTACGCAGGGTGACACCGGGAATTGCGCGCCGCATCTTCGCAATCGAGCGTAGAAACACGTCGGCTCCGCCTCCGCGCTTCATGCGTTTTAGCACCGATGCTGAAGCATGCTGCAGCGGCACATCCATGTACGAGCAAATCTTTTCGTGCTTCCCGATCGTCTCCAGAAGCTTGCCGGTGATCTTATTGGGATAAGCATAGAGGAACCGGATCCAGCGCAAGTCTTCGATCTGCGCCAGTTTCTCGAGCAGAAGCGCCAGCCCATCCTTCAGGCCGAAGTCCTCGCCGTAGCAGGTTGTATCTTGTCCGATCAGTGTGATCTCGCGCACGCCAACCTGTGCCAACCGCTCGGCTTCGGCGATTACGGATTCGAAGCGTCGCGAGCGAAACTGCCCGCGCAACTGCGGAATGATGCAGAACGTGCAGGGATGATCGCAGCCTTCCGCAATCTTGATATAAGCCGTGGATTTCGGAGTCGCCAGGATGCGCGGAGTTTCTTCGTCATACAAATAGTTAGGCAGGTCGGCAATAGCCCCATCCCACCGTTCGCGCGAAAACCGTCCTTGCGCGGCCCGCGCATCGCCTTCGGGCCGCGAGTTCAGCACCACGAGGGGAGAATTATTGTTGTTGGCTTCAATGGAGGCTACTGGCGCCATACCAGCGGCCGCCAGAATATTTTGCAATTCCCCGGTGCCCACCACCGCATCCACTTCAGGAATGCGCTTCTGGATCTCATCGCGAAAGCGTTCGACCAGGCAGCCAGCGACAATGAGCCTCTTCGCCCGGCCAGCAGTCTTATGCCCAGCCATTTCCAGAATCGTATTCACCGACTCCTGCTGCGCACTCTCGATGAACGAGCAGGTGTTGACCACAATGACGTCTGCATCCTCGGCGCGCGGCGAGAGCTCCGCTCCGGCCCGCGCCAACAGGCCCATCATTACCTCGCTGTCGACAAGGTTCTTCGGGCATCCCAGGCTGACAAAGCCCACTCTTTGTGGCCGCTTACCCGGTACATGGGTCGCCAATATGGGCTCAGATTCTTCGCGGGGACGGGAGATAGTGAGATTCTTCGAGGACATGCAATCTGACCATTTTAACATTTTCCGGCGATGTTACCCGGCGCAATGTCGCTCCGTCCGGCGCAATGTCATGCCGTGACATCGCGCCAAGAAAGAGCAGCCAGAACAAAAAGGCGGCAATCTGTGGATTAAAAATTTACGCTCATGCTACGCTAGGCGTTACCGACCGAGCAGTTATCCCGCATTCTGGAGGGGAAATGTCTGGGAAACAAGCTGTAACCGCAATCCTAGCCGTGATGATATCCATTCTTGGCGCATCCGCTGCGGCCCAGGACGAGAAAAATGAATTGACCGGCATTCTGGGCCGGACCTTCATCAGTGATCAAGGCATTCATGGCCTTAATCCCCCCGCCCTCAATCCGTTCGTTCGCTCCGGCAAAGGTCTTACCTTCGAAATTAATTATGCCCGCCGCTTGCTGGTCACCCCTATCTTCTCAGTATCGGCAGAGGTGCCCGCGGTTTTCAATCTGGACGAAGACGTAGGCTCCGGCGGCAATGTCGTCCCTCCGAACTACAGGCAGATTTTCATTACGCCCTCGGCGCGCCTCAATCTGTTTCCCGCGACTGCGGTTTCTCCGTGGGTGAGCTTCGGTGGTGGCTTCGGGCACTTCAGTGAAGATAAGACCCTCATCTATGGCGGGACGAACCCAGGCGGCTCTTCCACCACAGGGGTTATCCAAGCCGGAATCGGCCTGGACGTCAGGGTCTGGCATCGCTTCAGTATTCGCGGACAAGTCCGGGACTTTTGGTCGGGTACGCCTGACTTCCCCCTGGCCGATACTGGCAAGACTCGCCAACACAACTATTTCGTCGGCGGAGGCGTAGTTTGGCACTTCTAGCGAGAGCGTGAATCCTGATGAGGCGGGATATCTTTTTGGGAACGATCGCCGCGGCATTTAGCATTACTTCCTTGTCGCCGCCTCTACCGCTTCATACAATTCGGGAAGCCGGACTGCGTCGTCTGGAGAATTTCCGAATCGCGCTGATTCGTAAGCATCCGTGAATTTTCCAACCTGCGTTCTCAAACGTCCCTCTTCAATGACTCGCACAAACTCCTGCGCAGTCTGGCTCGTGGTTTTCCGTACTCCGCGCTGCGCCAGGTACCGGGCCATCCTCTCGTACCACATCACCGCTGCCTGATCGGGAGAGCGCTCGGGATGTGCCCGCAGCCCTCTCGTTCGAATCATTCGGGCTATGCGCGCGATATTGGCCAGCACCAGCAACAACCCAGTAACCGCCAGGCCTGCGCCGAGCCACCGACCCGGCGAATGCTCTACCCCGCGCTGACTTTTCCGTGCCAGGTTCATCAGCCGCGCATAGCGAAGCCGTGCCCACATTCGTGCCCGCTCCCATGAAGTGCGCGTTCCGCTCAAGACCGACTGCCCCAAAATGTACTGATGCGAGGCGTCGTAACTGACCACCCACTCCCGCCAGAATGATGCCGCTGCATCCAGGTAAAGCATTGCCCGACCCCAGCCCTGTGGCGAGCCAACAGCTCCACCCGGCGTGGGATCGAAGGTTACCCAGCCGTAGCCAGGGAAGTAGGCTTCCACCCAGGCATGCGCATTCTTGGCTCGCACCACGTAGTTGCCGCTCAGATCGTTGAATTCCTCGCTGCGGAATCCGTTGACCACACGTGATGGAATGCGCAGTGTCCGCAGCATCACTGCCATCGAAGAGGCAAAATATTCGCAGTGTCCCTGCCGGCGCTCAAAAAGAAAATTGGCCAGGGGATCGGCCACGGGGACGCGTGGCAACTGCAGCGTGTATCCGTAGTGCGATTGCAAATATCCTTCCAGGGCTACCGCCTTGTCATAGTTGTTGGAAGAGGAAGCCGTAATCTGAACCGCCAGCCGCGGAATGCGCGCATCAAGTTCTGGCAGTTGCAGGTAGGAGAGGGCAAATTTCGGAAGAAGCTCCCCCGCCTCTCGAAGCTGTCCAGCAGAAGGTCTGGAGATATCTGAGTCTGCTTCGTAGATGTTCACGGAGCGCTGGGTGTCCACATCCGAGACGGCTCCGCCAGCATCCACCTGCAGAGCGCGATACGCACCAGTCACCCGCCGGGCCCATGGAGCTAGAAAAAATACGTTGGTCCCGATCGGTTCCATGAGAACGCGATAGTGAATCAGGTTGCGGTTCAGGTTCGCCCGCGTCTGCAGCAGCGCGGGCGGCGCCACTCCCTGAATAAAGAAAGGAATGGTGAAGCCTCCGTCCGCCTGCCGTTGCAAGCCGTAGGGCGTATGCGGATTCGACCAATCCTGCCCGTTGAAAGTTGTGAGCGCAACCCCGCGCCAGTGCAGAGCGTATTGACCACGCTGGTCGCCATCAATCTGAATGTGCATCACAACTGCGTCCGACTGCTGAATCTGTCCGATCCGCCCCAGTTGCACCCGATCACTGAAGCCGGTGGAAATGTCGGTGCCAAACGAGTAGCCTCCGAGGTATCCAGCCGACATGCGCGGCAGAAGAAAAAACATACCTGCCGCGCCCAGCAGTATCATCATCACCAACGCCGGCGTGATCCGAGCCAGCGAAAAGGCCAGATGCCGGTGTTCCTGTGCGTCCTGTGAATGCCGCGCTTGAAAGGCTGCCGCTCGTCCTGACCTCCGCATTTCCATCAGAACGAACGTCGCCACCGCCATCAGCGTGAATCCCGCAAAGAACAGCAAGAACACACTGTCGACCGTGAGCACGGCCGACGCCAGAACCATCAGGAACGCCAGGATTGCCAGCGTGGTGTAATCGCGATCGCGGCGCAGCGAAAAAGTTCGCACCACCACGGCAAAAAGTACGAGGTGTACCGTCGCCGTCAAAAAGCTGCGCGAGAACACAAAGTAATCGCCAGCATAGAAAATGAAGTACGCAATGGTCAGGGGGGTGGTCCAGCGCTCGGAAAAGACGATGCGTCTTCGTTCAGCCAGCAAGTAGCCGCGGACGGCCAATGCCGAACCCACCAGCACGATCGTAGGCCAGTCGAGCATGCCAGTACTGGCGATAGTTCCAAACCCCATCAATACAAGGAAATACACGGAAAGATCGAAGTACTTGTTGATCGCTTGCGAGAGCGGAATTACGTCGAGTTGTGGAATGGGCTGAGGCATCGAGCTGTAGGGGAGGAGCATGGCCACCCCGTCCGTGTAACGCTTTGCTGTCCAAGTTCTATTGTTCGACAACTACCATCAAGAAGGGAAGGCCTTCCTTTGTTTTTCTTGCACCGAAAGTCACTTGTCTTTTGCGTGTGCGCGGCGGAGGCTTCGGCCGCAGAATGTGCGCTCCCACGTTTGCTAGAATGATTCAGGTCAGGCATCGGTCTCACGCGACGTACTCTCGCCAACCCCGCCAGGTCCGGAAGGAAGCAACGGTAACGGGCTCTTGCGTGTGCAGTGGGTCCCCGGTGCCTGGCTTATTTTGTTTTTGTTTCTAAGCGGGCGTTCCACTCTGCTTTCAACCCAGCGGCTCGAACAAATCTTTACAGTCCCTATACCACTCTTTGCGCAAGACACCCTCCCTCAACCGTTATTCATACAGATGCCGGGCAAGAATTCAGTTGCTCTGCCAATGGGGATGAAATGCATAAGGCTTCATCGAGTGCGAGTGTTCCCGATGTCACGATTCGCGTCTCCGGAAAATTATTTCAGGGCCATCTTTCTTATCTGGATCAACTAGTCCAAACGGCGGGCGCATGCGGGTTGTGGGTATTGCTCGATCTCGAGAACCTGCAAGAAGTGGACCGCGCCGCGCTGCTTTATCTGATGCGCGGCGAAGGCTACGCATTCGATCTGACCTCATGCCCGAATTTCATTCGGGAATGGATCTCCCATGAATCTGTTGGAATCGCCTGACTCCGGAGCGCCGTCGCGAAGGACACGGCTTACATATCCATCGTTTCAACCTCTTTCTGAAGTGTTTGCGGATCCGCGCGTAGAACCCAGTTAGACATTCTGCCCTCCAATCCTGCAGAATACTGAGTCTCATACTCAGGAGCCTTCATTGACCAAACCGATTCGCGCGAAGATCAGCGCCTTGGGCACCTACGTGCCGCCCCGCCTTCTTACCAACGCCGATCTTGAGAAGATGGTCGACACCACCAATGATTGGATTCTCAGCCGCGTCGGCATCCGCGAACGCCATGTGGTCGACAAAGGCGTGGCCACCAGCGACCTCGCCGTCGAGGCCGCCAAGAAGGCGCTGGCCCAGCGCGGTCTGGCGCCGAGCGACCTCGATGCCATCATCGTCGGCACCGTCACGCCCGACATGCTCTTTCCCTCCACAGCCTGCCTGGTTCAACATAAGCTCGGCGCAACCGGTGTTTGGGGCTTCGATCTTTCCGCCGCGTGTTCCGCTTTCATCTACGCCGTACAAACTGGAGCGCAATTCATTTCCACTGGCGCGCACAAACGCGTGCTTGTGATCGGCGCCGATGTGATGTCCTCCATCATCGACTATGCCGACCGCGCTACTTGCGTGATCTTCGGCGACGGCGCGGGGGCTGTGATTCTCGAGCCTGCCGAAGACGATTCCGTTGGCCTGATCGATTTCATCCACGAAGTCGACGGTTCCGGCGGATGCTTCCTGCAAATGCCCGCCGGTGGCAGCCTCAATCCGGCCTCGCACGAAACAGTCGATAAGAAAATGCACTACGTCCACCAGGACGGCCAGCAGGTCTTCAAGTTCGCCGTACGCAAACAAACCGAAGCCTGCCTGAAATTGCTCGAACGCAATGGCCTCAAAGGTTCGGACATTGACGCCTTCATCCCGCATCAAGCCAATCTTCGCATCATCAATGCCACTGCAGACCGACTTGGCCTGCGTCCGGAAAGCGTAGTGATCAACATTGAGCGCTACGGCAACACCACCGCGGGCACCATTCCGTTGGCCATGAACACGGCGGTTGAAGAAGGGAAGCTGAAGAAGGGAAGTCTGGTACTGATGGCTTCGGTGGGTGCAGGCTTCACTGTAGGCGCAGCGTTGCTGCGCTGGGCCTATTAGTAGCGCCGGCGTCCCGCCTCCGCTGCTGATAACTAGTCCACATCCAGGCTTTTCACTAGTTCTCCACCCCGAGTTGCAGGCGGTGAAATGCATCGCCAATTGCGAACTCATGAATCAGCAATCGCCGGGTCACACTCGCTCAGCGTGTACTCAGGTGCTTCTGAGCCCCATAGAAAAAATTCATGGATGAAAGTTGCGACAGCAACTGCTTATCCGTGATCTAAGCAACGGCGGGGTAGGAGTCTTACACCCCGCCAGGTTGCCCCAATGAGTCTTGCGCCCCGTCCGCGCCGCTGGAAGATTCTGCTCGCCTTCGCCGTTATTTATTTCGTGTGGGGCTCGACCTTCCTGGCGATCCGCGTGGGCGTGCGCGAGGTGCCCCCCTTCCTCCTCGCGGGAATTCGATTCTTCGCCGCCGGAATAATCCTCTACATCTGGATGCGGGCCAGCGGCACAGCCTCGCCGACTCGTCGCGAGTGGGCTTCGGCCTCGGTGCTGGCCGTACTCATATTTGTGCTGGATTACGGATTGCTCTTCTGGGCCGAGCGGCGCGTGCCGTCAGGCATCGCGGCGGTCATGATGGCAACCATTCCAGCCTTCATGGCTCTGGCGGAGATTCTTATCCTGCGCACCCAGAAACTTACTCTTCGCCTGGGATTCGCGCTTCTGGTCGGGCTCGCCGGTGTCGCAGTTCTGGTGAGCCGCTCGGTTAGTTTCGGCGACGCTCCGATTGACACGTCCGGAGCGATTGCCCTCGTGGTGGCTGCGATTGGATGGTCGCTCGCATCAGCCCTGACTCGCAAGCTTCCTTTGCCCGAGTCGAAGGTGATGAGCTCAGGATCGCAGATGCTTGCCGGAGGAGTCTTACTCATCCTGACTTCTGCAATGCTCGGCGAATTCAGAGGGTTCCACGCGCAAGCAGTCTCTTCACGCCCCTGGCTGGCACTGGCTTATCTGATCGTTGCCGGCTCCATCCTCGGTTTCACCGCCTATGTCTGGCTTCTTCACCACGAGTCTCCCACCAAGGTGGGGACCTATGCGTATGTGAATCCGGTGGTGGCAGTCCTGGTGGGATACTTTCTGGGTGGGGAAGCGCTGGGGGCACGCACTGTCGTTGGGACACTCCTGGTTCTAGTGAGCGTGGTGGTGATCACGACCACACCCAAAGAGGCGAAGTCCGCAGGGCTCACTCAGGAAACCCAACTGGCCGAGCCGTAGTAGGGAAAGCAATGCGCCGCGTTATCGAAGATGCAGTAAAACTCCAATGTAGCTGCGGACTCGGTGTAGCAACACCGGATCCGCACGCGAGTGAAACTTGACGTCGCGCGCTTCCAAGTCGACACTCTTGATGTGATCGACCAGAACTGCTCCTTCAACTTTGTCGACGACCACCGGAAGCGCGAAGGCATATGGTCTTCTGCGGCTCGTCAGCGGACAAACCACTGCCAGGCCACTGGCGCGGTTGTAGGCACGGTCGGTCAACACCAGAGCGGGACGGCGCCTTCCCTGTTCACGGCCCGCCGGTGGATCGAAATTCAGCCATACAATATCGCCAGCATCTGGCACATACCGCCTTACCATTCCACGATTTCCTTCCCGACGTCAGTTCCCCAGTCGGTTTCCCCGTGACGGTTCTCCGGAGTGATCTGCGCCACCAGCTCTTCCAGGGTTGGAATCCTCTCTGCGGGGCGCACCTCAATGTGTCCCTCCAAGACTTCGATCAGAATCGCATCACCTTCTTGCAGACGAGCTTGTTCGGCCACGGCCTTGGGAATCCGGACCGCCAGACTGTTCCCCCACTTCGCTACTTGCGCTTTTGGCATGAACTCCCTCCGTCAGTTGTAGAGTTCTAGTATATACGGTTGGATCTACGATGTATACACCCATTCCTGGGTTCATCCCTGTGCTGGCTCATCCACTGCGAGTCTCCCACCAAAGTAGGAACCTACGTCTACGTGAACCCGGTGGTGGTGGTTGCGATCGGATCCTTTCTGCGCGGTGAGGCACTCGGTGCCCGTACAGTCCTGGGGACGTTGCTAGTTTTAGTGAGCGTGATGGCAATCACGACCACGCCGAAAAAGGAAGCGGAACCGAAAGGGCTATTTGGAGAGACAGAAATGTCGGAACCGTAGGAGCCACCGAGTTTGACTCGCAACCTTTCCCTTTTCTAAACGTGGCCTCACCGATAGCCACTGCCTCGGCTACAGGAATGGTGTAAACGCCTCCACATGCCCCCCGCCATTCGTCGCACCCTGCTGGGTAATCAGGGACGTCAGAGATTTCCTTTTGTAGTTTCGTGATGCTGCGTTCCACGGCGGCGCGCGTAACAGGCATGTGCTGAAAATTGTCCGGTTCGGGACCCCCGGCGCAATTTCGCAGGCGTATCTTATCAACACGGATGTGAATGATTGTTCCGGCCTTTGGGAGTGACTCAATCCTCAAGATTGTGAGAACGACTTCTCCTCGCCGGCACGGGTTCTATAGAGCCAAACCTGCCCCGGATGAAACTTGGAGTCTTTAACGGGTTCCGGCGCAATGCAGGTCCTGCCTCTCCCAAAGCAAAGCATCGCACCCGACAATAAGAGAACAGCAGCAGAGAAAAGTTTCATGAAACGCCGCCATTTCGAAATTTGCTACGGCCTGGTCATTTTCTCCGGCCTCACCAACTGATCAAACTCCTCGCCCGTCAGATAGCCCAGCTTCAGCGCCGCCTCGCGCAGGCTAGTGTGTTCGACGTGCGCGGTATGGGCGATCTGCGCGGCCTTGTCGTAACCGACTTTGGGCGCCAGTGCCGTCACCAGCATCAGCGAGTTCTTGACGTACCAATCCACCTTGGCACGATCGACCTTAATCCCTTTGATCATGTACTCGACATAGCCGTGGCAGGCGTCGGTGATCAGAGTGACCGAGTGCAGAAAGTTGTAGATGATCACCGGCTTGTACACGTTGAGCTCGAAGTTGCCCTGGGAGCCGGCAAATCCCACCGCGGCGGTCGCGCCATGAACCTGCACGCAGACCATGGTCATCGCTTCAGCCTGCGTAGGGTTAACTTTGCCCGGCATGATCGAAGATCCCGGTTCGTTCTCGGGGATGGAAAGCTCGCCTAGTCCGCAGCGCGGCCCGGAAGCCAGCCAGCGGATGTCATTCGAAATCTTCATCAGCGAGGCAGCCAGCGTCTCCATCGCGCCCTGCGCGAATACGATCTCATCATGCGCCGACAGCGCAGCGAACTTGTTGCCATGGGAGCGGAAGGGAAGGCCGGTGAGTTCGGCAATCTTCTTGGCGGCGCGCTCGGCGAATTCGGGATGTGCATTCAGACCAGTTCCGACCGCGGTCCCACCGATGGCGAGATCGTAAAGTCCCTCGAGCGCCTGTTCCAGCCTTTTGATGTCCCGCTCCAGCAAGCTGGCCCAGCCGCCGAACTCCTGCCCGAAGGTCAGCGGCACAGCATCCTGCAAATGCGTGCGCCCGATCTTGACCACATCATGAAATTCCTTTGCCTTTGCCGCAATCGCATCACGAACGCTTCGGATCGCTGGAATCAGTGCGTTCTTCACGCGCTCCGCTGCCGCAATGTGCATCGCCGCCGGAAAGGTGTCGTTCGAGGATTGCGACATGTTCACGTCATCATTCGGATGAATTGGGCTCTTCGACCCCATCTTGCCGCCCGCGATCTCAATCGCGCGGTTCGAGATAACCTCGTTCACGTTCATGTTGGTCTGGGTACCGCTTCCCGTCTGCCAGACGCGCAGGGGAAACTGATCATCCAGCTGGCCTGCAATCACTTCGCCTGCCGCTTGGACAATCAGCTTTGCCTTTTCCGCCGGCAGCTTGCCCAAGTCCTGATTCACCAGCGCGCACGCCTTCTTCAGTGTGCCAAACGCGCGAATCAATTCCGGAGGCATGGTGTCGCGCCCAATGTTGAAATGCAGCAGCGAGCGCTGCGTCTGCGCGCCCCAGTAGACATTCGCTGGGACTTCGATCTTTCCCATGCTGTCGGATTCAGTACGCATGCTCGTAGCTTGGCCGCCTGAGGTTGGCATAGGGGTGTCCTGATTAGAGCGCGATGAATGAAGTAACCGGAGATTATAGCGCGGAGCAACTGCCGAACCCTTCACCACTACATACCACGTTGTTACGTGGCCAAATGTCTGGCAACCCGCATGCTAAAATCATCGGTTTCTGACGTCCTCGCCCAGCTGCCGGGGCGACCGTCATGCGAAACTGAATGCCAAACTTCTTTACCGCCGAAGTCACTGAAACTCTGCCCAAACCCCGGGTCCGTCCGCAGCCGGAGATGCGAACCGACGTCTTGGTCATTGGGGCCGGACCCACTGGCCTGGCCTGCGCCATCGAGGCGCAAAAACTCGGCCTGAAGGTGATCGTCGTTGACAAGGGCTGCCTGGTAAATTCGCTCTTTCACTATCCCGCAGGCATGTTGTTTTTCACGACCCCCGAGCTTCTCGAAATCGGCGAGATTCCGTTCACCACCGCGAACCAGAAGCCCACGCGCGAAGAAGCTCTGGAGTATTACCGCAAAGTCTCCGAGCATTATGAGCTCGATATTCGCCAGTACGAGTGGGTGAAGACAGTGATGGGCGAAGACGGAAACTTCAGTATCACGGCCACCGACCGGGCCGGCCGTCCGCATGACTATCGCACGCGCAAGGTGATTGTCTCGACCGGCTACTACGATCTCGCCAATCAGCTTTGCTTGCCTGGCGAAGATTTGCCCAAAGTCTCGCACTACTATGGCGAGCCTCATCCTTATTACGACAGTGATGTGCTTGTGATTGGCGGCAAAAACTCGGCCGCCATCGCCGCTCTCGATCTGTGGCGTCACGGCGCGCGCGTAACCCTTGTCTACCGGGGCTCGCAAGTGCACCGCCACGTCAAATACTGGATCAAGCCTGATCTGGAGAATCGCATCAAGAACGGAGACATTGAAGCTCACTTCAACAGCTCCGTGCAGGAGATCGGAGTGGACCACGTCGTTCTCGTCACCCCGCGCGGTCCCATGCGCTTGAAGAATGACTTCGTGCTCGCCCTGATCGGCTACCATCCTGACTACGACTTCTTGCGGAGCATGGGCATCGAACTTTCCGAGGACCAATGCCGCCCGGTGTGCGATCCGGTGTCGCTCGAAAGCAACGTCCCGGGAATCTACGTAGCGGGAGTAATCGTGGCTGGCTCCAGCACTAACGAAATCTTCATCGAGAACGGCCGCTTCCACGGCAAGCAGATCGCAGAAGACCTCAGACACAAACTGAAGGCCGATGGCGGCGGTCACCTAATAGCCGAGCGGTGATCAAGCAGCGATTGTTATAACGCCAGTCATCCCGAGCCAAGCGAGGAACCCTGGTTTCCGCCTGCGCTACAAGTATCGCGGCTCCAGGCAGGAGCCAAGCTGCCTCGCTCTGCTTGGAGATCACACGTGGCGGGACCCGTCTAATCTCCGCAGTTAAATCCCTGCTCCGACGCCAAAACGAAACCCCGGGATTAACTCCCGGGGTCTGGTAAGAGGAGACGAATTAGAGTGTCTTCGACACGAGGCGTCGGCGAATCAAGCCTCCGAGACCCACCAGTCCCGTCCCCAGCAAGCCCAGAGTGCCCGGTTCGGGAACCTGCGGTATTCCTGGCGTGCCAGTGGTGAATCCAGTCTTCGGGCCGCAGTTCGAGCCCGAAGCGGTGCAGAAGTGGAGAGCAACGCTGGTAAACTGACTCGCGCTAAGGCCAGAGCCAGTAAGAACGAATGTAACCGTGTTGGCGCTGACTACACCGTTCGGCTGTCCCTTAACGTTCGTGAAATCGAAAGCAAAGGACCCGAACTCGCTGATGTTCTGAGAAGTCTTCAGGTGCAGGAAGCTGAGACCAGAATTTGCATCTGCGCTGAACCCGCCTACCCCGGCAAGTGAGAGGTCGGACGGCCCATTAAACGCGAAGTCCCCGCCATTCAACTTGGCGGAAAAGCCCGCATTCATGGTGATGGTGACTGTGACCTGATTGAGGCCTGTGTCAACAATCGTAACCGTACCCACCGAACCCGCGATTCCCAGATTGTTCGAGCTTAGATTAAAAGAGATTGAATTCGCTGACGCAATTGGCGCCATGGCCAGAGCGGCTGCGACAAACAAAACCGATGCTGCAATCTTCAGATTTGTAATTCTCACGACGCAATTTCTCCTCTTACGACGAAGTTGTTTCCCTCATTTGGTGGTTAGTGGTGCACGACATGTGCCAAACCACGGTTACTTGCGTAACTTCAATATATCTTTGTATCGTGATGATTCGTAAAGACTTAATTGCCATCTCTAGTGCTCCATTGGGTGGGCTGCTACTTACTACTGAAAACTTCTGCAGTTCCAGACCATTTACTTTGGCAAAGAGTCCTTATCCTCCCGGCGGCCTTTGATGCCAAGCGGTTTCCGGGGGTTGTGGATGAAAATATTTCCAGGACTGTTATTGTTGGTTTGCGTCGGTCACACGGCGATTCCATGGAACCCCAGCCGGAGCGCAGTCTCCCCGCAATTTCGATGGCGTCGTACCTGCGGCTGGTGCGCGCCAACCGGAATTTTCGGCGGCTCTGGCTGGCCCAGATTGTCAGCGAGATTGGCGACTGGTTCTACACACTTTCCATCTATACTCTGCTCCTGCAGTTGACCGGACACGCCAGTTCTGTCGCGCTGGCTCTGGTGCTGCAAGTCCTGCCCCAGACCTTTATTGGGCCAACGGCAGGGGTGGTGAACGACCGGCTGCGTCGCAAGTACGTCATGATTGCCGCCGACCTGGTGCGCTGTGGCGTCGTGCTGGCCATGCTGCTGGTTCGTTCCCGGTCAACCGTGTGGCTCGTCTATCCGTTGCTGCTGGCCGAGACCGTTATGGCCGCCTTCTTCGAGCCGGCCCGCAGTTCGGTGATTCCCAACATCGCGGCTAAGGGAGAAGTGCTCATCGCCAACACACTCTCCTCCGCTACCTGGTCGGTAAATCTATTGATTGGCGCGTCAGTTGGCGGAGTGGTCGCAGCCTTCTTTGGACGGGAGGCCGTTTTTGTCCTGAACGCATTGTCATTCTTGACCTCGGCCTTGCTTATTGGAGGGATGCACTTTGCCGAGCCGCACGCCGAATCGGCACCCCCATTGCGTCCCCGCGATCTGGTGGACTTCTCGCCCGTACTGGAAGGGATCCGCTACGTGCGCAATCACCGTACACTGCTGCCCACCGTGTTCGCGAAGGCTGGAGAACTCATGATCGGCCCCAGCTGGGTAATCTTCACGGTATTGGGCGCGCATGAGTTTGCCGTTCATTGGTGCCACGTTGATGCCGCCCGCGGCGCGATGCTTGGCATGAGCATTCTGCTCGGCGGACGCGGCTTGGGCGCGTTGGTTGGCCCGCTGGTCTCGGCCCGGTGGGCGGGCCGCAGCGACCACCGGCTGCAACTCGGTATCCTCTTCGGCTACCTCACCGTTGCGCTGGGGTACACTTCTCTCGGATTCAGCCACACCGTATGGATGGCCAGTGCATGCGCCATGCTTGCGCACATGGGAGGATCGACCGTCTGGGTATTTTCCACCACGCTGCTGCAGCTTCATACCGACGATCGCTTCCGCGGCCGCGTCTTCTCCGCCGATCTGGGCTTCTCGATGCTGACCATCGCTGCCGGCGCTTTCCTGTGTGGCCGCCTGCTCGATTCAGGTGTCTCGGCGCGCGTGGTCGCGACGTGGACGGGATTGGTTATGCTGGTTCCCGCGGGCTTATGGGCGATGGGCATGCGAATGGGGAAAGGTCGCGCAATCCAGGCGTCTACTGGTTCCGGCTAGCACTGCTCTAATAAGAACCTGCGCAGCGGTCGTGAAAGAGGCAAAAC
>JAUTWY010000244.1 GCA_030838305.1 Acidobacteriaceae bacterium | reverse complement strand
GTCGCCAGGCGTTTTGTCCTCGCTACGGGTTTTGTCGCAGCCGCGCGCTTCGCCGTCGACGCGCCTTTCGCAGGGTTCGTCGCGGTCGCCGCGACCTTGGCTCCGTTACCGCCACCAGCCACACCGGTCATCCCGACCGAAGCAGGCCGGCGCATTTGCTTTTCTGCTTCGCTCCTGCGAAGCAGCCGGCCTGCGAAGTGGAGGGATCTCTCTTCGCTTTTCTTCCTGACCTCCTCCGCCTCTCGCCGCGCCGCCACCGCCGCATTCCTCTTATCCACCGCCCGCTGTACATCCATTTTCTTCTTCAGCGCCGCCGTCAACATCGAAAAGCCCTTCTCCGCCACCGGCGCAATATCCTTCAACCCCGCCAACTCCCACAAAGCCGCCACATTCTTCCGGTCATCTCCCGGATCATCAATAGGCGTCTCCGCAATAAACACCCGCCCCGCCAGTCCCTCTGGCGGCGTAGCACTCAATCGCGGGTGCTGCAAAATCCGCCGAAACGCTTTCGCGCCAATTTTGCCTTCCCCGATGTGCTCATGCCGATCCACGCGCCCACCCAGCGGAATCTTCGAATCATTGATATGCATCACCGGCACGCGTTCCAACCCAATGGTGTTTTCAATCTGCCCAATCGTGGACGCCAATCCCTCTTCCGTACGAATGTCGTAACCCGAAGCAAAAAGATGCGCCGTATCCAGGCACACATCCACAGGAAACCCATTCAATCCCGCCAAAACCTCCGCCATCTCCTCGAGACGCGAACTCAAACAAGTCCCCATCCCCGCGGTATTTTCCAGGAGTATCCGCATGCCGCCCAGCGAAGCCCGCTTCGACGCCTGTTTCACCGACTCAATGACGGTCGCCACCGCTTGCGCGCAAGTCGCTTCCCCGCGCGTCCCCGGATGCACTACCAGAAAATCCGCGCCCAGCGACATGCCCCGCACAATTTCGTCGTGAAACGCTTGTATCGACCGCACCCGCAACATAGGTTGCGGCGACGCCAGGTTAATCAAATAATTGGCGTGAATAACCAGCGGCCCAAGCCCCAGTTCGGCTCGGCGAGCGCGAAACGCCGCGGCATCCACTTCCGGAATGCGCGCCGACCCGCCCTGCCACTGCCTCGGATTGGCAGAAAATATCTGCAGCGCGTTGCACCCCAGCTTGCGCGCCGTCTCCGGCGCATTTCGGTGCCCGCCCGCAATCGAAGTATGAATCCCGATGCGCGTGCTGCCGTCCAGCCACGCCGGCGGCAACGCCTCCGGCTCAGGTTCCGGCCGGTACTCGTCTTCGGGATCAAACTCGGTAAGCCGCGTTAGGGGTTGTGCTGCAATGCTCAATGTAAAATTTCGCTCACTCATAAACCATCAATTATAACACACGCCCCAATCCTGGTCCCTCGGGCTGAAATCCTGGATAGTGGGCCAGTTTCCGGCCGCCGCGTTTTTTAGGCGTACCCGAAAGGTCATGTAATTTAACTCCTCCGCTCAGCGTATTCACATACAACCTGGACCCAGCAGTTAGCGCGGTGAGTGCGCGCCACTTCTCTGGATCGGAACGTACCCGTGTCTGCGTACCAATCTGGTAACAAGAGCGTTCAAACAACTTCCTCTCTTCTCGGCGAGAAGCCCGCAATTGGTTGGTTCCCAAAAGTGGTTGCGGCGCTTGGCGCGCTGCTATTACTCGCAGGAACGCTCATCGCGCTGTTGCACCCGGTAACGCTGGTTTCTCCGCACGACGAAATCAATGGCGCGGTCCACATCTATGCGGGTTACCTTGCTTCTCGCAACTTGGCGATGGCCATCATGCTACTCGCGGCGCTTGGCTTAGCCGCAAAACGCTTGTTGAACAACCTGTTGCTGCTCGTCTCACTCGTTCAGTTCCTCGACGCCCTTATCGATGTCGTCGAAGGCCGCTTGCCCGTCGCCATCGGAGTCATGATTCTCGCCGTGCTTTTCTCCGCCGCATCTGCTTCTCACTCCGGTTATCCGTTCTGGCAGATCCGCGCTTGGAACGAGACCGATTAGCAAAACGTCGAAGACACGAGAGCGAAACCGCAACTCCAGTGCCCGGTAAGCGTGCTCATCAGGACACTTGCAGTTCCCCTTAAATTTTGTTTGCCTTGAGCGCCACATCGCCGCGGAGTACCATCAGAATCTGGAGGGCATATGATTAGCTCACCTTCGCTCCCCGTTATTATCACTTGCTCAGGCTGCCTCCTCGCGTTGGTTTTTGGCCTTGCCTTCCGGACCACCACCGTTGTTGCGTCCGCTGCTCGACTCGGATTCCTGCCCAAAGGTCTCACTCGGTGGCTGTACGACGTGAAAGACACCAACTCGACGAACTGACCGCAGCACCTCCACGTGCGCGCGCGAAAGCATTCAAACCCCGCCAAATATTTAACAGAATTCTTTCAATTGCGTTACCGAGGTCATTTGCCCCGTCCGCTCCCCAACAGGTAAACTGCACTGTTCCTCATCGTAGCCCGGAGCAGCCATGTTAGTCGTAATGCAGTCTCACGCCACCGAGCCGCAGATTCGCGCCGTTTGCGAACGCATCGAGAGCCTCGGTCTTAAAGCGCATCCCATCCCCGGCGCCCTTCGCACCGCCATCGGGATCACCGGCAACAAAGGCGCGCTCGATCTTGGCGTCCTCGAATCCCTGCCCGGCGTGATCGAATGCATTCCCGTCAGCAAGCCCTACAAACTGGTCAGCCGCGACGTCAAAGAAGAAGACACCATCCTGCGCATTCCCACGCCTTCGGGCGACGTTCTTTTCGGCGGCAAACATGTCGGCTTGGTCGGCGGTCCTTGCGCGGTAGAAACGGAAGAGCAATGTTTCACCACCGCCGAAGGCGTCAAGAAAGCGGGCGTAAAACTTTTTCGCGGCGGCGCCTACAAACCGCGCACTTCCCCGTACAGCTTTCAGGGCCTCGGCGAAGACGGCCTGAAGATTCTCGCGCAAGTCCGCAAGCACTACGGCCTCGGCATCATCACCGAAGCCATCGACAACGAAAGCCTCGACCTCGTCGAAGAATACGCCGACGTAATCCAGATCGGCGCCCGCAACATGCAGAATTTCTCTCTGCTCAAGCGCGCCGGCCGTGCCAAAAAACCAATTCTCCTCAAGCGCGGCATGTCCGCCACGCTCGACGAGTTCCTGATGGCCGCCGAATATGTCCTGAGCGAAGGCAATTACAACGTAATGCTCTGCGAACGCGGCGTGCGCACCTTCGCCGACCACTCCCGCAACACCCTCGACCTCACCATCATCCCCGCGGTGAAAAAACGCAGCCACCTCCCCATCCTCGTCGACCCCAGCCACGGCACCGGCAAACGCCATAAAGTATTGCCCCTCTCCCGCGCCGCCGCAGCCGTTGGCGCCGACGGCCTGCTAATCGAAGTCCATCACGCCCCCGACCAAGCCCTCTCCGACGGCATGCAATCCATCCTCCCCACCGAGCTAGCCGAGCTCGTCGACGAAGTCCGCCAAATCGCCGCCGTCCTCCACCGCGAAGTCAATTGATGCCATCGATTGAAATGGAAATGGCCGCGCAGCAGTCACGCCGCCCCGCTCATCCCGAACATCAATAAATGAGCCGCCCCCGCAACTATCGCGTCTTCTGGCTCATGGGCATTCTCCTCTCGGCCGCCCTGATCCTGCTGCTCTTCGAGCACCGCCCATCCTTCCTCCGCCCCGGCCTGCGCCTCAACGCCTACGTCACCACCTCCGACGGAAACCTCACCGTAGTAGACCTCGTAAACCTCAGCGCCATCGCCCACATCCCCATCGGCCAAAAATTATCCGGCATCCGCGAACACCCCACCCGCCCAGAAGTCTGGGGCGTCAGCACCACAGAAGGTTTCGTGTGGGTCTTAGACACGCGCACGAATCAAATCACCGCAAAAATCCCAGTA
>JAUTWY010000234.1 GCA_030838305.1 Acidobacteriaceae bacterium | reverse complement strand
TCCGCGCAGAGTTATTTAACCTGTTCAACATCGTCAACATGGGGCTACCCGCCAACATCATCGCGGGTACAGGGTTTGGCATGATCAGCAAGACCGCTGGAACTTCGCGGCAAATTCAGTTTTCTATAAAGCTTATCTATTGAGGAGCGTTCTGCAAGGGCAGACTCTATGTTCTCAGCGTTACGCCGCCGCTGTGGTCACAGCTCCTTTCAGGAACGTCAGCAGGTCGGCGTTCATTGTGTCCGCCTCAGTCGTGGGCATTCCGAGGGGAAAGCCATTGTAGGTTTTCAATCTGCTGTTTCTCAACAACTTTGCCGATAACGGTGCGGAATCGGGGTAAGGCACGATCTGGTCGTCATCGCCATGCATCACTAGGACCGGCACAGTGATCTTCTTCGGGTCTTCGGTGAAGTCGGTCTGGGAGAACGCCACGATGCCATCCCGTGGCAGCTTTACATCTTCAGTCAATGAGAACCACTTCGTCAGGTAGAAATCGCTCCAGATAAAATCAGAGCCCCGCAGTGAATTGTGGCCAAGGCTTCCGAATTGGCAATTTTCCGGACTGTCGCCGCTCCGGTCACTGCCTTTTGAGGTTGATCGGGTCGATCTTTTCCGACTCTGTCCTTGGGAGGACTGGACTTCCTGAATCTAGCCAGTGCTTCAAGCAACAACTTAACTCTTCGACTTGATTCCGGTTTTGTGACCACTCTTTCGCCGGCGCGGATGGTTCGCTTATGTGTCGCTCGTGTCCGTCAAAAAACTGCCGGATTATGCGGCTTTTGACAAAAACGTCGATCGAAAATCCCCTACGTTTACGCCGTCTCAAAGCTATCCAGTCATCGAGGCGCGTAAATCATTGCTTTTCATTGATTTGTGCTGGTGCCGGGAGGGGGAGTCGAACCCCCAAGACCCGAAGGTCGGCGGATTTTGAGTCCGCTGCGTCTGCCAGTTCCGCCATCCCGGCTCTCCGTGCAAATGCCTTACTTTACGACCTGTTTATGGCTATGTTTCTAAAATGACGAATGTGCAACTGTGTAAGAAAGTGTGTCGGTTTTCCCGGATTTCCACAGTTCGTTGTCATTTTGCCCGTGAAGCGCTTTGCCGGCGATTCTCGGACTAAGAGTCCATTGCCAAGTCATAAGAGAGCACCCGCACGAGATTCTACCACTTCATTAGTCGATGTCTTCAAGACGCATCCAACAGACTTCGCCCACGCGAAAGCCATAGACCGCGCAAAGCAGGATCTTGCAGCGACTTTTGGTCTGAACTGGCGACGTACCGTCGACACTGGCAAGAAGCTTTCCCACCTCTTCCCACGAGGGGCCTTGCGGCAGATTTTCGTAGGTGTAAAGCCGGGGCGCGTCGATGGATTCGGCGATGCATGCGGCGCACCAACCTCGACTGCTGGCATAGCGAAAGAACGAGCGCAGAGACCATGGAATCACACGCTAGTTCGCTTCCACCTGCCGGCAACAGTGCTGGTGAAGTATTTGGTGATCGTCACCGCTGACACCGCTGACACCGCTGACAGTTGTACGTCTTGTGCGACTACCCAGGCTAGAAAACGCTTCAGAGAACGTTTGCGGTTGACGATCGTGGCGTCGGCAAACCCTCGCTCGTGTTTGAGGAAGGTCAGGAACTGGTGCAGGTGATGGTTGTAAGGCATTGGCTCGCCTTGTGGAGCATGCATTGATCTGGACACGTTGCTTTCTCCTCTCGAAAGAAAATCCACCAAGAATGCCCCTTGCCTTTCCACAACCCCGCGCGGTAAGGTCGCAACGTTATGCCTCTTCCTGCCCATGAAAAGATCGGAAGAAACGATCCCTGTCCCTGCGGTAGTGGACGCAAGTACAAGCATTGCTGCATCCCGAGTCTCACCCCATCCATCGACACCCTATGGGCGCGCCAGCACGAAGACTATGCGCGCCTGACGCGTGAGATGATGCGGTTTGCCGAGCGCAAGTTTGAGAAACAGATCTATAACGCGTGGCAGGACTTCAACCTGAGCGATATTCCGGAGCTACTCGAACAGTCCTCCGACGAACTCCAGGTCTTTATGCCCTATTTTTTGTTTCAGTGGGACCCGGATCGGCCGTCTCGAAGCAAAACGGCACATCGGAGAGGCGGCGTGGTCGCTCGCTAGTACATGCTGGAGAAGTCGAAGCAGTTGACCGCAACGGAGCGGCTGTTTCTCGATCAGGCTGCCACGCGACCAATGAGCTTTTACGAAGTCCTCTGGAGCGTGCCCGGGGACCGCGTAGCGGTGCGCGACGTTCTGATTGGCGGGGCAGCCGAAGTCATCGAGCGATCGGGATCGCGGACCATGCGGTCGGGAGATCTAATTTACGCGCAGCTTTGGTACCAGCCAGAGTTTGTGGTGTTCGGAAGCACGGCGCCGTTGTGCATTCGGCCGGACAAAAAAGTGGAGGTCATCGAACTTCGGAAAAAACTGCGGAAGAGAGTCGCAAAGCAGAATCGCAGTCTGAACGCGGACGACCTGCTCCGGTATTCGGCCACCATCCCTGCCGTTTACCTGGACATTCGGGATGCGTTGCATGCCCCGCTGCAGCTCGCCAACACCGACGGCGATCCGCTCATCATTCATACCTTGACTTTCCGGATCGAGTCAGCCGAGGCAGCGTTCGAGGCATTGGCTCCGCTGTCCGTGGGACGCTCCCGAGAGGAACTACTCGACGATGCGGAACTCGACGAAAGCGGCAAACTCCGCAGCGTGGATATCGACTGGATACGCGAAGGGAACCGCAAGTTTAAGTCATGGGATAACACAATCCTCGGCCATATCAACATTTCTGGCAAACGACTGATTGCGGAAGTGAACTCGGAGAATCGCGCCAAGCGGCTGCGCAAAGAGATTGAAAAGCGGCTCGGTTCCATCGGGGTTCACCAGAGCACAGTCGCACAAACGCTTGAGCAGCTGCGGAAGAATACGCCACGAGATGCAGAGGAAGCGGAATTGCACGAATCCGAGATGGAGGCGCTGCTGACCGATCCGGAAGCCAGGAAGTTCCTGCAAGCCACGATACAGAAGCAAACCGAAAGATGGGTCCATGAGAAGATCCCCGCGTTGGGCGGGCGCACGCCGATCGAAGCCGTTCGCGACCCGGATGGCAAAGAAGCCGTCGAAGCCCTGCTTACTCATTGGGAACGATACGATGAAAACGACGTATCTCCGAATCTGATTCGCCCCGACATCAGCGCGATCCGCCGCTTGTTGAACCTGGCCCATCCGGTGTCCTAACTCTCTCACTCTCCGGCGACACGCCAAGTTCCGAAGCGGCTGGTGATTTCGGAGAGGTGGGATTTCGATTGGACGCTTTCGAGGTCAGGGGTTTGATGGAGCGCGGGCTGCGTAGCGGAAGCAGGTTACTGCGTGGTCATTCACCATGCCGACGGCTTGCATGAAGGCGTAGCAGATGGTGGATCCAACGAAATTGAAGCCGTGTTTTTTCAGAGCTTTGCTCAGGGCGTCGGACTCGACGGTGCGCGCGGGAAGAAGTTGGCGCGGCTTCCACGAATTTATCCGCGGAGTGCCGTTCACAAATTGCCAGACGTAGCGGTCGAAGCTGCCGTATTCTTTTTGTACTTGCAACAGCGCTTTGGCGTTTCGCACCGCGGACGCGATCTTCAGGCGGTTGCGCACAATGCCGGGATTTTTTAGCAACTGCGCGAGCTTCCGGCGATCGTAGGCGGCTACGCGTTTTGCATCGAAATTGTCGAAAGCGGTGCGGTAGTTTTCGCGCTTATTCAGAATCGTCTCCCAGCTTAGACCGGCTTGTGCGCCTTCGAGAATCAGGAATTCGAAAAGGGTGCGGTCGTCGTGTACGGGAAAGCCCCATTCCTCATCGTGATAGCGGATCATCAAAGCGCTGCGCGCCCAGGCGCAGCGAATCGGCGGTTGGTTGTCGTCACGCGTTCGCGACATATTAAGCCCCGCAGGAGCTAAAGCCCAATCTCAGAGGTTGGAAGACCGGCGTGGCTGAAGCCGCGCCCTGATACGAATCATTTTGGAAACGGATCATTTACCGATATGATCCGAACCATTTAATACGCATCATCTACAGATAGATACGAATCATTAAACAACCGGACTGAGCAAGCTCCTATTTGTTAGCGCGGCTGCGACTACTGCAGCGATTTTGGTTCCGACCTGTTCTTCGGCGACTTTGACTGCAGCAGAGATACCAACGGGCGGGCGCTGGCCGGCACACCTACCTTGTGGTCGACAATGATTTCTTTGGCGCTGAGCTTTCTGCCGTAAAGTTTTTCATTGGCGCTGCCGTCGGAGCGCAGGGTTGACCCTTCGAGTGAGATTCCAGCAAACAATCCTTTGTTGCGGGAGTAGGAGAGAATCTCGGCATTCATCACGACATCGGTAGCGCCCTCCGCGGTGCGGCCCTTCGGACCGGCGGCAGCGGACGCATCCGCGCCCAGCTTCACTTTGCTGGAGAGAAGTGATCGCGCGCCTTTGGTATTCATCACCAGCAAAACAAAATCCGTGGCCTGGCCACCCAATTGAAATCCGATGCTAAGGCCTTCCAGCGCGTAGAGAGCCGGGGCTCCCCATGGACCGGTGTAGTGCTCGCCGCTGCGGCAAACCATAATGCCGCGACCGTAGCTGCCTCCCACTCCGAAGGCGCCTTTCTTCACCGAAGGCAAAACGACGATGCATTCTGCTTTATCCAACAGGTCTTGAGGAATGTCGTCGGGGATGTTCAGGATTTCTTTCATGACGATGCCGGCTTCCTTCACGCGTTCCGTTTCCTTCTCGTCATTGGCGGCGAAGGTTGGGGATGCGGAAATGCATAGCGTCAGAAAACATGCCGCAAGTTTTTTCAGGTTCATGGGTATCAGATCCTCCAAGCAAAAATAGTGTCGTCCCTGAGGGGACTTCGTTCTGCCACGACTAGTTGCCCCGCACTTTATGTGCGGGGCCAATGAGTGGCGTCGCTTCGCGACTTCCGGCCATGGGACTGAAGAGTCCAATCCTGGTCCACCATCTCATAACACCCTTCTGAAGGATTGTAATCTGGAGCTTGGGAAAAGGGGGTTATCAGGAAGGGGCGTAGGGGCCGATGGATGCGCTGTCTGGCCATGACCAAACGAGTGCTCCTTTTGTAACTTGGCGCTTTGCGTTGTCTCCCTCTAAAGTCAAGAGAGGACAGGGCGAATGGACGACTGCCATTCGGCATCCGGCGTGCATCTAATCAGTTGGAAGTGCGTTTTGGGCTGGGTGGAAATGAAAATTTTGGATTCTTTGGGAATGAAGTACACGCACCTCATTTTTGGCCTGCTGGCACTGTTGGCCGCTTTCGCCTGTACTGCGCCAGCTTTCGCCCAGGCGCAGGCCTACGCCAGCACCGCCGCCACCCTCAGCGACTATAGCGCGGTAAACGCTGACGATCCCCAGGCCGGCGCAATGCTCACCATCCACAAGCGCGTGGATGAGGTGAACGTACTGTTTATCGCGACCGACAAGCATGGCAAGTTTGTTCGTGATCTGAATCAAAACGACTTTTCGATTCTTGACGACCACAAGCCTCCGCAATCCATTCTGAACTTTCGCCGCGAAACCGATCTGCCGCTGCACCTGGGCTTGCTGATCGATGTGAGCGGATCGGTGCACGGCCGTTTTACTTTCGAGCAAGACGCCGCTATCAGCTTCTTGCAGCACACCATCCGGGCGAAGTTCGATAAAGCATTTGTCGTGGGCTTCAACAAGCAGAGCCAGATGGGGCAGGACTTTACCGACAACGTTCAACTTCTTTCCAATGGCATTCACCGGATGCAGAATGGTGGAGGGACTGCCCTCTACGACGCTATCTACAAAGCGAGCAAAGAGAAATTCCTGAAAGACCGTCCCGAGCGTCCCGCACGCAAGGCCATCATCGTGGTGAGCGATGGCGAGGATAATCAGAGCGACGTTTCCCGCGCGCAAGCCATTGAAATGGCACAGCGCGCCGAAGTCATTATTTATGCCATCTCCACCGATGATAGCGGGCTGATTCTGCGGGGCGACAAAGTTCTGGAACAACTGGCCGCAGCCACCGGCGGGCGCGCTTTTTTCCCCTTCAAGATGAAAGACATGACCCGCTCCTTCGCCGCCATTGAAGACGAACTGCGCAGCCAGTACGTGGTTTCCTACAAGCCTGCGGACTTCGACGCTGACGGGCGATATCGGTCGATTGAAATTTCTTCGCTGAAGAAGGATCTGCAAGTGCGGGCTCGGAAAGGCTACTTCGCTCCCCAGCAGTAGGGGGCAGTTCTCAGTTCTCGGTTCTCCGTTTCAATTCTTCGTTCCACATCACTATTCCCAGTTCGAGCGCGTCGATGATTTGCGGGGCAAGCGAAGGGGATGGCCGCAGAAGCCGATGAATTGATTCGCAGAGG
>JAUTWY010000192.1 GCA_030838305.1 Acidobacteriaceae bacterium | reverse complement strand
AGTTTTTGCGAAGGTCATAACGCCGCCGCCACACTTAACCGAAATCACCAATTCTTATTTTCGTTCGGCATCTGACCGCATGATGCCTCTTGGCGATAATTTCCGGATTGCCGGCCACTTGTCCAGAAGCTGACCCTGCTCACCACTGGAAGCAGAGTCTCCTCCACCAACACTCCCTCCGACATGCAGCGAATCGCGTACGCCACCGTACTAGTCGTTGAGGTTCGACGTCACCTTGGCGTTCTCCAGCACTTTGCTCCATCTAGGATCGACCGAGGCGTCGGCGGCGTATTCGTCGTGCCAGTTCCACCACTTGTACGGTGGTGTTTGGGGGTAGCCCTTCGGCGAGTCCTCCCACTCCTCCTGACGCCCGAACGCAGTTATGTCGAGGTAGCTCCAGATGCTTCCCATCGCCTCGTCGCCGCGGTTGTTGATGAAGTAGGTGCGAAACACCCGCTCGCCGTCGCGGAAGAACACGTTGTGGCCGTGCCACTCGTTTACGCCGAAGTCGGTGTCGAAGCTGTCCGTGAGGGTGTACCACGGCATCGTCCAGCGCATTCGTGCCTTTAGGCGCTCGATGTCCTTCTGTGGCGCGCGCGAGGCGTACGCGAGCGTGGTGTCGCGGGCGTTCAGATGGGCGAGGTGACCGGCCTGATCGGCACCCAAGGAGCAGCCGCGGCACGCATGCTCGGGCCAGCCGAACACGCCGGGCTCGAAGAAGGCGCGGTAGACGATCAGCTGACGGCGGCCGTCGAACAAGTCGAGCAGGTTCACCTTGCCCTTAGGCCCGTCGAACTCATATTTCTTCTCCACCGCCAGCCACGGCATCCGCCGACGCTCGGCGGCCAGCGCGTCATGGGAGCGGGTCAAGGCCTTCTCCTTCACGAGGAGTTGCTGCCGCGCAGCCTCCCACTCGTTCATTGCGACATGCCCTTTCCCGTGCTCCATATCTCTCTTTGCTTGTGCCATTTTATTTCTCCTTGATTTTCTGAAATAGACCGAGACCATTCGCCCTGAAAAATTTTCTGAATTTGCCGATGCACACCGCCAGAATTCCTCCCGTGGATCCCGCTCCGGCGGCCAGCACTGCTGCGCTTGCGATGCATGCTGGGCACATATTTCCCTCCTCTGAACTCTAAATCGTCCGCGCCTCAGCGGGGCCGCGACGCTTCCGCCCGCTGCCGCATAAGCTCGTGCAAGTGTGCCCAGCCATTCTTTGCGTTTCTGTACTCCTCCAGCACCAGGCCAAACGACTGTTGCCGAAAGGTAATGATCGTCACGCCGCCCGACTCCTTCAACCGATATTGAAGGTTGTTTATCACCGGATTGGACATAAACAGTGGTCCGCAAATTTCCAGCAGCGTCGGCTTCTTGATCGCCTGCACCGTTCCCCAGTAATGGCCGTTGTTGTCTCCCAGGTCGCGATACCATCTGCCGCCGGGCCATGCTTCCAACTTCATGGGCATTGGCCTGTCTACTTGAGTCTCGTTGTACGGTCCAAGCTGATCCAGCAGCGCGGCAAACGTCACCTCGATCGACGCGCGCACTTTAATCTCCTCCGCTATGTGGATCGTTGTCGCTTCCAGCGATAGTGCGGGTGAACTCACGATTTCCTCCTCGTTTGAAATTCCACAAAACTATTGTTTCTCTCCATGTTGGCCTCGGCCCGTTCCTTGATTCGCAGCAGCTGGTGTTTCCACAGCCGCTCGAACGTGCTCGTCCATTCGTGCAACGGCCGGATCGCCATAGCATTCACCTTGTAAAGCATCTGCCGACCCTCCCTCCGGACCTCCACCAGGCCAACACCTTTCAAAACTTTCAGGTGCTTCGAAACCGACGGCTGCTCGATCTCCATTGCGTCCACAATCTCGGTGACGGACCTCTCCTGCATCGCTAGATAATTCAGGATGTCCCGCCGCCGCGGTTCCGCCACAGCATTGAACGCGTCCGAGGTTGTCGCCGCCCTTGCCATGCACTCAATATATTCCCATATAGGAATATGTCAAGCACTTTTTACCCCTCCTTCCGCAGCCTTTTTCCTCTGCTGCGTGCCGCTCAAAATGGGTTTGTCCAAAGTGAAGTCCGAATCTCCCGCATACTAACAAGCCGTCTTTGCGGGCCGGACGCGTGGGTCATCTTGACTGCGGATGGCTATATGGCCGGTAGGCCCAGCTATACGCCGCTTTTCACGATCCTTCTTCAGCAATGTGTAAATGGCATAGATCCCAGGAATCATGGGGAGCATAGCCGTGTACATGCCCGCGAAATAGTACGTGCTCGTAGTTCCAATGTAGTAGTTCGGCATACCGGAGATGACCGTACCGTTGGAAAATACGTGCGAGATCGCTTGTGGAAGTTCCGGATTCAAAGCTGGGCGGAGAAGTGGAAAGATGAAGTGCGTGAACTCGGCGACTCCAGGCCCGATGAAGATGAACCAAGCTATAAATCCCGCGAACCGGACGCGATAAAACAGCCCAATCGCCGTGAGCGCATATAGGGCAGGACCAATAAATGCGAATACCAACAGAAAACCTCGTTCCGTCCAGGTAATGTTGAAGAGTCTGCTCATCGCCGGGCCGAATTTCGTAAGATATTCCTCTGTCATGTGGATTTCGAGCGCGGCCACCGTGAGAAGGAAAATTGGGAGAATCGTTTCTGGAGCGGCAGGTCTCTTCAGGTAAGTTTTCGACCAAGCAATGACAGCTGCGAGCCCTGAGCCGCCGACGATGACCACTGGTGGAATGCCTATCGCCTCATAGCCTAGGGCCGCAGTGCCGATAACGAACACGAGGGCCAAGGCGATGTTGGCAGTCCGTAAAATAGAGGAATCGTCTCGTTCCATATCAACCCCCATTTCTGTTGCGCTCCCATCGGCCATTACTCCAGCAGCCATTTGCAATTTCGATTTTTCGGGACTAGCAGACTTGTTTCAGCGGTTGAGCCTCTAAGCGCCTGCTCGCTGGGCGATAAATATAGGAAATTACCAACGCCGCGAAGGTCACCAGAGGTTCCAACGCCATCAGGCCGTCGCCTGAAGAAGTAGTGCGAGTACGAGGCGCTCAGTATGGTGATGCCGCATCCCACGTAAGCCCACTCTTTCAACCGTGGCATTCCCGGCGCCAAGAGTACGAAGACGCCGGCGAGTTTGCCGATTCCCAGGAGGTTCGAGAAGTAGCGCGGGTATCCCAGGTGCGACAATGCCTTCATCATCAGACCAGCATGGGTGATCGCAAGAATGCCGGAAATTCCTATTACACAGCTAACAAAAACGGTCGCGGTCCAATAAGCAATCGATCTTTGCTTCATCTTCTTTGCTCCCATCTAATAGACCGGTTGGGAGCACGATTTGTGACTGAACCTGGCTAATTCGTCAAAGCAGGAATGTGCGACAGCTTTTCTGGATTGGTAACGACGTAAATATTTTGAATGCGACCATCCTGAACGTCCAATGTGAGAACGGAGTGCGGCTTTCCATCGAGGTAGTTGACCAACCCTGGTGCACCGTTGATGCGAACGAGTTTTCGGACGAGCGTGGCCGGCACCAGCCGCTTCAGGCTTCCCAGGATGCCGCGAGCGACCTTGTCAGCTCCGCGCACCTCATTCGGTACGGCAAGCCCTTTCCCTCCGCCATCTGAGTGAAGCACAACATCCTTCGCTAAGAGTTCGATAAGGCCGGTCATTTTACCGGTCCCCACTGCCGTTAGGAATCGCTCGAACAGGTCAGTCCGTTTCGGCTCTGGCACTTCGAAACGCGGACGCATGGCGCTGACATGTTGCCGTGCTCTTCGCAGGATCTGTCGGCAATTAACTTCGCTCTGGGCTACTATTTTCGCTACTTCCGAATACTCATATTCGAACACTTCGCGAAGAAGGAAGACGGCCCGCTCAATCGGAGTCAGTCGCTCCAGCAGAACCAGGAAAGCCATAGATAAGGATTCGTCAACTTTGATTATGCCGAAAGGATCGCTGCTAGGATCGGTTACGATTGGCTCCGGGAGCCATTCGCCGACGTACTCCTCGCGCCGGACGCGAGCCGACTGCAGGTGATTGATGCAGAGCCGGCTGATGATCGTGACGAGGAACGCCCGTGGGGACTCAATATTTTCGTCAGTGGATTGCTGCCATCGAATAAATGTCTCCTGCAACATATCTTCTGCGTCAGCCACGCTCCCGATCATGCGGTAGGCGATGGAAAAGAGCAGACTTCGGTATTGGTCAAACGTGGCTAGCCGGATCGACGCGCCCGGATCGAGCTGTAGTTCTTCGCGACTACTGGACGCCTCTTTTTGTTTGCGCATCAATATTTCTTTCCGTTCGATCCGAGTACTTTCAAGGTAACCACCGGCTACCTTCAGCGTAACTAATGATGGTACGTGAATTCATGACTGCGCTCTGAGAGAACGATCGTGTACCCGCACCAGGAAGCGCTTGCGCGTGAAGCTCGCAGCCCTCAATAAGAAGACCGAGGACGAGACGTTTTGTGACAACGAGCCTCCGCTCGTAGAAGACGAGCGCCGGCTGGCCATTGAGTTCGTGTATTTCTGATTCCAGGTCCGTGCTGCGGGCTGTGGCCGCCACGAATGCGGCGATCCACCGGGCGCCCTGAAGCGGTTGCCGAAGCATACGAATTCCTCCGACGCGCCTGCCCTCTGGACCTCTGTCCGTGATCATCACGGCATCTTCTGCCAGCATGGAAACGAGCGCGTCGACGTCGCCTGCGGACGCGGCTTGTGTGAAGGCTGAGAGCAGGCGCTCGTGGGTTTCCGGGGAAGCGGAAAACGAGCGCTTTTCCTTTGCGACGTTTTCTCGCGCACGTTCGAGGAGCTTGCGGTACGCGGCCTCCTTCTTGCCGACCAACTCAGAAATGTCGTGTAGTCGAAGTTGAAAACGTCCCGCAGCAGCAACACCGCACGTTCGGCGGGAGTGAGACGCTGCAGCACCACGAGAAACGCCATGGAGATCTGATCCAGCATCTCGACATGACCGATACCTCCCGCATCGAGATCCAGTGGCTCTGGCAATCGATCACCTCGATTCTCTTCACGGCGCGCCTTTGCCGAATCGAGTTCGTTGAAGCACAACCGCGTTACGATCGTCACCAAATATGCACGCGGGAGTCCACCTCCTCGCGCCGTCCATCCCAGCGCAGCCATGCTTCTTGCACCATATCTTCCGCGCGCCCGAGGTCTCCCAGCATGCGGTAGGCGTGCGCCACAAGCGGCGCGCGGTGCGATTCAAAAACGGCGAGATCAGTGGCGGAAGAGCGTGTCATCAGAACGGTTTTACGACCATCAGAATAGTAATGGCGAGAACGAGCACGCACATTGCATACCCGATGCGTTCGATCCGCCGAAGGGCCGCATAACCGTTCCCTCCGTCCGCGAGGCCGGAACGAACCGCCCGGCGTCCCTGACCGTGCAATGCAGCGGTTACAAGCAGAAGCAGCGCCGACCCTCTGAACCACCAAGAATGCCGAAATCCGCTTGCGCGGCAAAATCCAGGAGAATCCCGGTAACAAGCATCACCGCGAGACTGACCGCCGAGAGGCGAAGCAAGGGACTCAGCCACGAGAAAATCTCCTTCGTGTTCTGGCGGTTCCTCCGGGCCGCCGCCGCAACGATGGGGACTGATACGATGGTGCCGAGTCCCATCACTGCAACGACAACATGCAGCACGAGCGTAGGAACGAAGAGCCTGCTCATGACGCTGCCCCCAACCCGACAATTTCCGCGACATGGGACCTCAGCTCGACCGCGTCCAGCATGAAGGCTGCGACCGATCGAAACGACATGGCCCGGCTTCCCGGCGGCAGTCCGTCTCGAAGCGCGCGGAAACTTGCATCGGCCGATTTCGTCAACCGAGGCGGCCGCGCGATGGTCCACGCAAGACCCGTCGATTTAACGATGCTTTCCATCGCCAGGAGGTCACGAGCGTGGTGTTTGGTGAGCCATCGAAAGAACGCAAAGTAGAGACCCTTTTCCGGGAAAAGGATGGCAGCGGAAACGATGGCGAGACGAGTGACGCCAGTAACGGCCATGGCCTCTACCGTCGCGCGTGCGCAATCCGCGACCAGCGTACTCGGTCGGAAAGCCTCCCGCGGGGGCGGACCGATGGCAGACAGCACGGCGTCATGGCCTGGGAGGGCGGCCACGATTGATTCTGAGCGGCGGGGATCACCCTGAACCACTCTAACTGAGGTGGCCGCCGCCAATTTTTGTGGAGAACGGACAAATGCGGTGATCTCGTGGCCCCGCATGCGTGCGAGATCGATAATTTCAGTTCCCGTTCTTCCGTTGGCACCAATCACAAAAAGTCTCATACCTATAAGACCGGATAGCATCGCCAGTTGTGACAGGGGTCGCGGCTAGGTTTGACTAGGGCCGCTCGTTATCTATTGGGTCGCAGGTATCCCGGCATGCAAGATTCTTTGGCGTTCGTACTGGGAGGCAATTTGGAGCTATAAGATCGGTTTTGGGGCAGTGACAATCGTTAGTTCACCTCTCATGTCCGAGAGGATACGCGTGGGAGTCCGTTCGTGCGCGGCCGAACGACGTGGAGCGAGGCCGGGTTAAAGTGAAGCGCACCTCCAAAATAGACGGAATCGAACTCTTCTATAGCGATGCCGGTGATCAATCCGAATCGTTTCTCAATTCCAACCCTCTCCGCCACCGGACGAATAT
>JAUTWY010000161.1 GCA_030838305.1 Acidobacteriaceae bacterium | reverse complement strand
AGTTGGGCATTGAGATTGCGGCTTTGAGAACGCGTCAGCGAAATGGGAACTGTCCCGACTCGACGGTCTAAGTACTTGCTCTTTGTTCACAGAGGCGCGCGTCGGCATAGAACCCGAAGCAAGCTCATGCGAGAATAGCGGAATGAGCGATTATGGAACGACCGCTCATGGGCAAAGCAGATGCTCATACTGGACAAAGCGCCTAATCTCGCGTCCCCGAATACCGCGCCGGATATTCACTGCTGTACCGGGCCCGGAAAAGCTGGAAGCTCAATCGAAGTTCCGTCGGGATCGACAAGGAAGAGTGGCGGGGAGCCAGATGGCGGAGCAGGAGGTCCCTCAAGCACGAAGCACACCATCTGCACATCTCGCGAGAAGCGGCTCGTTCTGCCGGAAGAAACCAACGCCACGCCGGCCCGGTTTCGCGCCATCACCGTGACCTGACTGTCGTGTCGTTCGGCAATGTCCGGTTCTGATGCTTCCGCAAGGCCAACGTTGTCGCGATACCAACGCACGGATCGCTCGATATCCGATACGAACACAATTACATTTGGCGTCGTTGGAGCCGCGGTTGTGCACGGACGTAGCTCCGCTTCAGCATGCCGCGCGAAGAAGCAATCGCTTAACAAGCACATAACGAAGAAGATCGACTTCGATGAAGCCCAACATCGGACGGCGCATAAATCGGGTCGTGGTGGAGGTGCCGGGTCACCAACAGAGTCGGTGGATCGGTAAAAAGTCGAATGCGACTGTGCCGGCCTTGGCTTTCCAGCGGCTCCCGAGGAGGCAAAACGTCACGGTACTGGCTCTCGAGATTTCTGCATCTCCAGTTCGTGCGCCGAAGCGGCACGACGTTTGTCATGCGTGAATGACGTTACGGTGCCGCGCGATGCCATCATTTCCGAAGCCGGATTGGGTCCGGCCTGCAACATACCGTCATGCCGAATCGAGACCTCCGAAAAGGGAGAGGTGGCCGCGCGCTCGAGCAGGTCGCGAAGTTTCGGATGCAAGCCCTCACCACGTAAGGCGGTAAATGCGTTGAATTTATTTGAAGAGGTCATTTTCTGGACTCCCATGCCTTGCCCTCACGTTCTTCAGCTTGAACCGTCAACAGCGCGTGGCTACTCCGATTTCTGCTTTCGAATTGACTTCTTTGTTTCGGCAAGCCCGTCGCTGCTGGAGTTTGAAGCTAAGAAGCGGAGTGTAATTTCTGTACCAAGTCCTCATGCGTCGTGGGACAGAGGAAGGATCCCCTGGTGGCAACCGACATCGAAGTCCGCAGACTAATCAACTTCGAAACCGCCACGGACGGAACGGCCGTCAGGTTGCTGGTCGACGACGCCGCAGGTCGTACGGTCGGAATCATCTTCACGATCGAGACATTGTCGGCGTTGCTGATGACTTTACCGACGATGGCGGCCAGCGCGATCAAGCGCGCGCATAACGATTCAACGATGCGCATCACGTACCGGGCGACGGACTTTCAGATCGAACTCAGCCCGGGCAATGTCCGCATTTTGACCATCGGAACGCCGGACGGATTCACCGTTTCTTTCAGCCTGACGGAGGAATTCTCGCAAGAACTTGGCGAGGCGCACCTGAAAGGTATCGGTCAGCGCGCCAAGACGCACTGACCGCACGAGCCGCTCGACGAGCTTAGCGATCCGTCCGCGCGTTGCTCAGCGAGATAACTCGATTATCGGACGGGGCCGCCTCGGCAGGGCCGTCAGAAAACTGCTTTGTCATGGACTCCGAACCCGGCGGGCCCCGCGACGCCTCGCTGAATTGCCGTTCCATGACCTTCCGCGCCGTCGGATCTTGCGTGGCCGCCTCCAATTCCCCGATGTCGAGGCTGCCGATCCCGTCCGGATGGCGAGCCGACGCGCCACGAACCTCGTCAAGCCGGCGAAGCACGACTTGCGTCGGGCCCGAGGCCTGGGCCAGGACGGCGAGCCTGCGCAGGCCCTTGCGCGCCATCTCCCAATGCTGAATGAGTTGCGCCCAGCTACCGTTGTCTTTTAAGAGTCCGTTCAGGACACCGTGTGAGATCGGATCTTCTGGAACCAATGCGCCGATGCTCGCAATCACGTCCACGACGTGGTTACCGGATGCGAGTTCGACCACTAGTCCGGTCTTGTTACCGTCGAACCGTATCAATTTCATTGTGCCTCTCCGCGATCAAACTGTGCCTTGCGCGAAGGTTAGAGGGGATCGCGTCGCGTGAACCTCGATTCTTGCCTTCGAATCAAACACGTCTGGTCACTTCGAAGATTTGAAGGCAGGAATCGGAGCGCTTTCGCGTCCCTCTTAAGGGACGGTGAGGATCCGATCCCTGGGAACGGGAAGGATCAATTTTACGTTTCGCGGTGCGCTCTGAGTTTGAAGGCAAGAATCGGAGTGTGTGACTGAAGGACTGCGTTTTGGTGAAATCGAAAGGCCGCCGCCGGGCGGCGAGCTTGAAAGCAGGTCCAGAAATGGCTGGCCGAGCTAAAGTCGCGGCGAGCCACGCGAAAAGCCGCAAGGTTATGCCCGTGTCGAGGGAAAGGGAGGAGACTCGCGCCAAGGCATATGCGCTGCGGTGCATCGCCAACCTGGTCGAACAGGGTCTCGCGCACATGGAACGATTGCCAGACGGCGAAAGCAAGCTGCGGCTGGCGACGGGCGAGGTCTATCGCCTCGGCAAGGACACGCTGCGTCGGATTGTCTGAAAGTGCCACCCGCGATACCCGACCAAGGATCGGATTACGCGCCACGCAAGGCGATCTAGCCTCGAACCATTGGAAAGAAGGAGCCATCGCATGAAACAGGACAGCATCATCAGCCCGAACGCCGCTGCGGTGAGGTCCGTTGAAATCCGACTGGAAAAGCAAGATTGGCACCGGATCGGTTCCGATCTGAACAGTTTCGGTTGCGCGGTCATCGACAAATTGATTACCCGCGATGAGTGCCGGGAAATCGCTGCGCTCTATCCTGAAGAAGACTTCTTCCGTAGTCACATCCACATGGCTCGGCATGGATTCGGTAAAGGCGAATACCGCTACTTCAAGTATCCGTTGCCGGATCTCCTCGGAGGCTTGCGAACTGCGTTCTATCCGCGTCTGGCGGTAGTGGCCAATTCCTGGAACGAACAAATGAACGTCGAGCGTCGTTACCCGGAGCGTCACGCGGAATTTCTGAGGGAGTGCCACGCGTCTGGTCAGACCCGGCCGACACCTCTTCTCCTGCAGTACGTGCCGGGCGACTTCAATTGTCTGCATCAGGATCTGTACGGCGACCTCGCGTTTCCTCTGCAAGTGGCGATCCTGCTTTCGGAACCGGATCGGGATTTTACGGGCGGGGAGTTCGTCATCAGCGAACAGCGGCCGCGCATGCAGAGCCGCGCCGAAGTCGTCCCGATGCGGCAGGGCGACGCCTTTGCATTTGCCGTGCATAATCGCCCGGTGAAAGGCACCAAGGGCAACTATCGGGTCAACCTTCGTCACGGCGTCAGCCGAGTGCGTTCCGGCCAACGGCATACCGTGGGTATTATTTTCCACGATGC
>JAUTWY010000137.1 GCA_030838305.1 Acidobacteriaceae bacterium | reverse complement strand
GGGCGACACCGTAACCGCTGTCGTCAAAGCTACTGAAGTGATGATCCAAAAGGACTGATCCCTTCATTGCACGTTGACGATTTTTAACGTGTTTACCTGCCTGACCCACCGTGCCATCCTCTTTTCGTCAGGGATAACAATCCGATAGGGACAATCCCGTGAGTATTCCGTCGGCCACCCCTGAAGCGAACGGCGGAATCAACATTACAGTATCGCTCAAAGGAAACGGGGGACCTGGTTACTCGCTTGGCTACAATCCGAGAAGCCAGAGAATCGAAGGATCGCTTCCGAATGGAAATTACCGCTCCTGCGATTGACTTACCCGCCCTCCGCACCGTTCTTTCCACTTCGGCATTGCCAGATAATGATAATAAGGTGAGCGAAAGCGAGGGCCTTGATCCCGCGGTTACCGTCAATGTGTGACCGGAGACCGCGGCTTCTTCCGCTGACATGTGAGCAACCGAGAAAGCCTTTCCAGGCGCCTCGAAGACCTGCAACGTGGACGGTACTGGTTGCGGCTCCATACGTCCCACGGGTATGTGGCGTCGGCCACGATGGGCGAGATTGATTTGCTGCGGTCGCACTAGTGCCGAGAAATCCTGAAACGAACCGCGATCTTTTTCGCCGGGACCAGAGCGATCTCGATGGGACTTTTGCTTTGCATGGCGTAGTTCCCGGTACCTACACGGTCTTGGCGATCGATGATGGATGGGACCTGGATTGGTCACAACCAAATGTGATTGCTGCCTACGTGAGGCATGGGCGAACGATTCATGTAGTTAATCAAAACGGTCGATCCATGAATGTCGCTGAGGCGGTTGAGCTTCAATCGAAATAGCAGGACAGCACAACCGGGCCGATCGAACTGACGCAAGATCGAACTGACGGAAGGAAGAGGCCAGGCAGCGGAGTGCCAGTGCTCTATTTCGAGCGTACCACTCTCGTCGCACTATCTTTTGAAGGCGGCGCCGAAGTACACAAGTGAGATTCAAACTGTTTCGCAATGGTCGGATAATGCGTCCCGGGAGGAAATGCAAAGTTTCGATGGCAGGTTCTGCACTCCAGAAAACGGCCCGCGCCTGACATCAAGATAGCGACGCGATGAGATGATAGCGGAAGACTGTTAACTGCCATTATATATTTCAACTCTCTATGTACAGGACGATCGTACACTTCTCTTTTCAGCATAAAAAGAGGCCGGACTTATGAGGGTCCGGCCCCAAGGGCGACATAACATTGTTTGGCCTTGCGGTCGTAAAGGCCTTAGTCAGTTTTCCCGCCGCTAACCCAAAATTGCCACATTTCATGACTTACAGAGATAATCGTACTTAATAACTATCGTAGTAACTGTGCCATTTTGACCACTTTCCGAAGCGAAAGTAAGTCAAAATGTCATTAATAGTAAAGGCGGTGTTGTATGGTTCCGACCGAATCCCGCGTTGTGCACAGGGTGCTGCTTGTAGATGACGATGATGCTGTTCGCGCCATGATGACCGCTACCCTGGAACGTAAAGGTTTTGACGTGGTCCCGGCGTCCAACGTAACCGACGCTTTGAAACTGATCATGGTAGAGCGTTTCGATGTGCTCATCACTGATCTGCACATGCCGAATGCCGGAGATGGCTTCACTGTGGTTACCGCTATGCGCCATTCCCAGCCTGATGCGCTTACTCTGCTGGTGAGCGGATATCCCGACGTGCAGAGCGCCATGGCGGCTATCCTGCTAGAAGCGGACGAAATTATTGTGAAGCCTTTTGAAGCAGGCAAACTGGCGGACCTCCTCCACGACAAGCTGGTGACTCACAAACCCACTACTCGGGTGGAGAAGGAAAGAGTGGCTGCGATCCTGCAACGCAGTGCGGTGGCTGTCGTCCAAGACTGGCTGACGCGGGTCAAAGGCAGCAAAGAACTCAATCACCTTTCCCTTAGTGACGAACAACGCACGGGACATCTTCCCAAATTGATCGAAGACCTCATCGTTCGCCTGAGAAAGCCAAGCGCCACCGACAAGGACAGTGATGCTGTTTTTTCCGCGGCCGCTGTAGCCCATGGCAAGTTGCGTTATCAGCAAGGTTACACTCCCGCAATGCTGGTGCATGATTCACGAATACTCCAGGTGACGCTGTTCGGGACTTTGCAAAACAATATGGGCTTCCTGGACTTCAGCTTGCTGTTGCCCGACGTCATGACCATTGCGGATGAGGTGGATGCGCAGCTGACGCAGTCGATGGAGAGCTACATGAAGGTTATGCGCGAGCCAGCCGCGGCCTAGTTGGCATCTAGCGCCGTGTATTCGTTCAACATTCCTGCAGTTGCGCAATCGCGGGCAGCAAATGGCTGGCCAAATGGGATTTGGCGATGAACGCGTCTGCAAATTGCAGGGCCAGTTCGGGAACATCCACTGCTCCCGATAGCATAATGATTGGCGCCAGCGGCCTGACCCGCCTCATCTCAATTGCGATCTGGGGGCCGTTCATTTCGGGCATGAAATAATCCACAATCACGAAGTCAACCGGATGGATGGAAGCCAGTTCCAATCCCTTGCTGCCGCTAGGCGCGGTGAGAACGGTATATCCGAAGCTTTCGAGGAACGCTTTTTCGCATTCCAGCATGTCCTGATTATCGTCGATGCACAGAACGACTTTGCTCTCGACCTTTGCTGCAATAGGGAAACGCATGAGGAAGACTCCACCACCACAACTCCAGTGTGATTGTTCTAACCCGGAAAAGGTGGTCAGAATTGCTCACCCCATTATCTTTACTTATTGCAATGCGTGGGTTTCTGGATCATGAATTCATGTATTGCAGCCCCAACCCGATCGCTGAACCGCCGCACGCAATCCGGGGGCCAGTGGAACGCCGACTTGGGTCTGGGTTCTGGCTGCTTGGCTTCGTCAGGCCGGTGTGCCGGTTCAGGGGAAAATCCACAAAAGGTATTTTCTTCATCATCAGCGACGTACTCCAGAAAAAAGAGGGAGCGCGGCCATTCTTTGCCTGCGCTACCCCAAAAGGAACGGGTGACGATGGGGGGAGAACCGCACCGTCGTTCCTTCACATTCCTCAATCGGCTCAAACTACAATCCGACAGGATTTTCGTCCGTTCAAAACTGCACAGCTTGAAAAAGTCGAAGTGTGATGTTGGTCAGGACGAGGTGGTAAAGGTGGAGAAGCCGATTAAGCGGACGAGATAGCCAAGGACCGATCAGCTAGTCGCCGCTGGCATGGTTCTGCGTAGGCACGAGAACCAGGCGCGGTCTTGTTTCCGCCTGCCGCGTCTGTTGCTGCGACGCACGGCCGCAAGCCTGCAGGATCCCGAAGACTGCCGCATAAGCAGCGAGCACGCCAATTCCAACGGAGAGCACTACCGTAAGGCCCAAAATCAGAGGCATGAAAAACGAAATCACAATCAACCACCCTTTGCGAATTGGCAATAGTCTGATGCCGCAGGCCGGGGTTTCGTCTATGCGGTTTCTTCAATCTACCTGCGTTAATGCCCGCCGCTAGTGACCACCCAGATGCGCCGTAGTAAAATACGGAGTAGAGCTGCGCATATCTACTGTCGGACATCCCTGTAGACCTGTCGACATTACGGAAGGGCAATCGGCCTAAAGACTAAATGGCTATTACTAAGATTACTGTTCGCGGGGCGCGCCAGCACAACCTCAAAAACATCGACGTTGAGATTCCCCGCAACACTCTCACTGTGGTCACCGGCCTGAGCGGCTCGGGCAAGTCATCTCTAGCATTCGACACGATTTATGCCGAAGGGCAGCGGCGCTACGTGGAGACGTTATCGACCTATGCTCGCCAATTTCTCGACCAGATGGAGAGACCGGATGTCGATTCCATCGACGGACTTAGCCCGTCAATTTCGATCGAGCAAAAAACTACCAGCCGCAGTCCCCGTTCGACCGTTGGAACAATTACCGAGATCTACGACTATCTTCGCCTCTTGTTCGCTTCTATCGGCGTGCCCCACTGTCCGAAGTGTGGCCGAGCCATCAGCCGGCAGTCGGCAGAACAGATCGTTCAACGAGTGATGGCGCTTACACCCGAAGACCGCGTGATGGTTTTGGCTCCAATCGTTCGCGGGCGAAAAGGCGAATTCAAAAAAGAGATGGAGACGCTGCTCAAGCACGGCTACACCCGCGCCCGCGTCGACGGCGAAATCGTGAACCTGGAGGATGACCTCAATCTCGACAAACGCAAGAACCATACGATCGAAGTGGTCATCGACCGATTGCTGGTGAAGCCGGGCATCGAACACCGTTTGGAAATGTCAGTCGGCCTGGCGATGAAGTTGGCGGGCGGTCTGGTACAGGTCGCGGTGGTTGGCGGCGACGAGACACTCTATTCAGAAAAGCTGGCCTGTCCCGATTGCGGCATCAGTGTTCCGCAACTCGAGCCGCGGTCGTTTTCCTTCAACAGCATGTATGGAGCATGTCCCGAGTGTCACGGACTGGGCAGCCGCTACGATTTCGATCCCGCGAAAGTGATCACTGACTGGTCGAAGCCGCTGCTCGATGGCGGACTTGGGCCCGGTTCGGCGTCGCAGGGGTTGATCCATGCTTTGCAAGTGACAGCGGCGGCGCACGGTATCGACCTGGCCATGCCGTTTGAGAAGTTTCCCGAGAGGATTCAGGATCTGTTGCTCAACGGCGAATCCGGCCGCGGCAAAACCGGCTTCCGGGGAATTTTCGGATACCTGAAGCAGAATCTCGAAGAGTCGACCTCCGAAGGCTATCGCGAGTGGCTGATGGATCACATGTCCGCGACGGAGTGTCCTGCCTGTCACGGCAAGCGGCTGCGCCCGGAAAGCCTGGCCGTGAAAGTGAACGGCATGTCGATCGCCGAATTTACCGCGCTGCCCATTTCCAAGGCGCTGGAAGTTGCGCGCAGCATCAAGCTCGCGGGGCGCGAAGAAAAGATCGCAGGCCGCGTCATGCACGAAGTGGTTGAACGCCTGCAATTTCTGAACGCCGTAGGACTGAACTATATTTCGCTCGACCGGTCGGCGGCTACGTTGTCCGGCGGTGAAGGCCAGCGTATCCGCCTCGCAACCCAGATCGGCTCGAAGTTGCGTGGAGTGCTGTACGTGCTGGATGAGCCTTCCATCGGCCTCCATCATCGCGACAACGGACGCCTCCTGACCGCGCTTGAAAACCTGCGTGATCTCGGCAACACCGTCTTGGTAGTCGAGCATGACGAAGATACAATTCGCCGCGCCGACTACGTCATCGACTTGGGTCCCGGCGCTGGCCGGCACGGCGGTGACCTGGTGGCGCATGGCACTCCCGCGGAAATCATGCGCGAGCCTAATTCTCTGACCGGAGCATATATCTCCGGCAGAGTGCAGATCGATATGCTGGCCGAGCGCCGCCATGCCAACGGGGCCGGACTTACGATTCTCGGCGCAAAGGAAAATAATCTCAAAAATCTCGATGTAACTTTTCCCCTGGGCGTGATGACGGTGGTGACCGGAGTCTCCGGCTCAGGCAAGTCCACGCTGGTCAACGATATCTTGTACCGAGCGCTGGCGCGACAGCTCTACCGGTCGCGCGAGAAATCCGGCGAGCACAAAGCAATCGTCGGCGCGGAAAATATCGATAAGGTCATCCGCATCGATCAAGCGCCAATCGGACGTACGCCGCGCTCGAATCCTGCAACCTATACCGGCGTGTTCACCGCGATTCGCGAGATCTACGCCATGCTGCCCGAGTCGCGCGAGCGCGGTTACAAGGCGGGACGCTTTTCCTTCAATGTCCCGGGCGGCCGTTGCGAAGCTTGCCAGGGTGAAGGCCAGCGCCGCATCGAAATGAATTTTCTGCCCGATGTCTACGTGCTCTGCGAGGTTTGCGGCGGACGCCGCTACAATCGCGAAACCCTGGCCGTAAAATACAACGGCAACTCCATCGCTGACCTGCTGGAGATGCCCGTGTCCGATGCGCTACCCATCCTGGAAAACATTCCGCAGGTAAAGCAAAAGCTACAGACTTTGGTGGACGTTGGCCTCGGTTACATTCATCTCGGGCAATCCGCGGTAACGCTCTCCGGCGGCGAAGCGCAGCGCATCAAGCTCGCGCGCGAGTTGAGCAAGCGCCAGACCGGCAAAACCCTTTACCTGCTGGACGAGCCCACCACCGGCCTGCACTTCGACGACGTGAAAAAGCTGCTCGAGGTGCTACACCGGTTGACCGACCTGGGCAATTCGATCATCATCATCGAACACAATCTGGACGTGATCCGCAACGCCGACTGGATCATCGACCTCGGCCCCGAAGGCGGGGAAGAAGGCGGGCGTATCGTGGCACAAGGTACGCCGGAGCAGGTGGCGAGGGTGAAGAAGTCGTATACGGGGCAGGCGCTGACGGGATATTTTGCGGGGAATGGGAAGCGGAGCGCTTAGTGTGGGCATCTTCTTCATCGATGTCTTGAAAGGGCGCGGCTTCGAGCCGCACCGCCGTACGTCAAATAGAATTGCGGGCTTTAGCCCCTGAGGCACTTTTTGTCATCACCAGAGAATCCGCAGTTCGGTTCGCCACCGCTGAACAACGAGCAGGCGCCCGCCCCGCTTGTTGTCGAAACATTTCCGCCTGAGTCACAACCGAGACTGCCAGTTCCCCCATCCACCGAGAACCCCGTCTGGACCGGCTGGGACGTCCTCCAAATCGCCGGCCTCACGCTGGCTACGCTTTTCATTGCGCAACTCCTCATCGTCCTCGGCGCCCGTCACTTCGCTTTCCCGCACCAGAGCTTTATGGAAGTCGCGCAGAAGCCGTCGCTGGCGCTGCTCTCCGAGTTGCTGACCTATATCGCTATCGCGCTGTATATGATCCTGCTGGTCGAGGGCAAATATCGCTCGCGATTCTGGCAAGCCATCCGTTGGAATTGGCCTGGGATGGCTGGAATAAGTCTCGTAGGCCTCGGCGTTCTCATGCTCGGCCTTGACGCCTTGGGACGATTCCTTCCCATGCCTAAGAGCACACCCTTCGATCAATTCTTCGCCCACCGCTCCGACGCCTATCTCACCGCCATCTTTGCGGTTACGCTTGGGCCGCTGATGGAGGAAGTTTTCTTTCGTGGATTTCTCTATCCCGTACTGGCGCGCCGCATGGGAGCGTTCTGGGGCATTCTTCTCACCGCCCTGCCCTTCGGCCTCATCCACATGGTCCAGTACGGCTATGCCTGGGGAGCGGTATTGATCATCTTTTTGGTAGGAGTGGTGCTAACCGCGGTGCGGGCGAGGACGAAGTCGGTAGCGTCAAGTTTTCTGGCTCACGTAGGCTACAACGGAACGCTCATGGTAATCGCCGCCTGGGCCACGGATGGTTTCCGTCACATGGATAAAGCGGGCGTGCTGTTGTTTTGACTGTGTGCCTTGCTGGTGTGGCGCGGGCACTCTTGCCCGCCGAATGCCGGCAGCGTTTGACCACTTGCAGGTTAACCAGGTCGCCGCCAGGAGGGGACTTACTACTGGCGAGTCTTTGAACTTGAACCCTTTTTGCTCGGGCTTAGATTTCGCGGGCAGGAGGGCCCGCGCCACATTCAAGCCACCACAGCTTCACTTCACCGTAACTGTCAGCAACTGCGCTCCAGACACCACATAGTCCAACGGGGCCGTAGCCGTTTCATCGACGTTCGACTCGCCTGAGACCAGCATCTCCTGATTGCCCCGCATGCCATCCATCACATTCATGATTGAAATGGGCAGGGTGGGCATTACTTTGTCGGCAACCCGGGCTTCAGGATCGGCTTCGAGCAGAGAGACGTAGACGCGATTGTTGGAGTGCTCTTTGTTGAGCAGCGCGATGGTGGAAGCCAGATCGAGCTTGCGCCCGAACGCCGGAGTTCCGTGACCGACTCGGTCAAGAGTCTCGCCGTCGCTCACCAGAATGCGCAGTGTTCCCTTACTCGCTGAGGTTGGAATCTTTACCGGAATCTGCTGCACGATGCGCTCGCCACGGTAAGGAGCCAACACGGTTTCGAGCATGATTTCTTCACCGGGACGCGCCTCGGTCACACTCGTACGGGCGCTTTCCAGCCGCGCCCAGCGCCGTTCCCGGACCAAGTCGAAGTCCAGCTTCACGCCTTCAATCGCCGGAGCATTGTAGGGATTGTCATAGATGCGTCCGAAGCGCTCCCCCAGCAATATCGCCGCCTGCATCGCCGCGGGCTGCGCATTCTCTGCTGGAGCGAACATGTTGCGCATCGTTACTTCGGGAAATCCCTTGACTCCAATGCTTCCTGCCAGCCGGTAAGTGATCTCTTCACCGAATTCGTTGACTCCATGCAGCGCGTTAAATACCGTCACCATCAAAGCTACCGGCGTCAGCTTCGGATTGTTCAGCACTTCGTAGTGGAACTGCTTCATTCCCGAACTGCTGTGAATGCTAAGTGTCACCGGAATCATCTGCGGTTGTCGGTCGAACACGCCCATGATTCCGGTGTGTCGATCCTGCACAAACGTTCCCACAGCTTCGGTGGTGTTAACGATCTTGAACGCGTTGAGTGGCGAGGGCAGGGTGGCTAAGACCTCGGCCTTGTTCATCGGCAGATCGACCGAGCCGAACTGCAGCAAGGGATGTCCGCACGCCAGCAGCCGCTGCGCATCCACATAAGTCACCGTGCAGGTAGCCTCGATATCCATGTCGCCGCGTACCAGGATCGCGCTGATGGCTGAGCCCGCTTCCAGCGGTTCAGACTGCTTCTCTCCACTCATCGAGCCCGCGCCCATTACGGGCACAATTCCGGCGGCTCCCAGTTGGCCCGCGAACAGTTGAATTGCCTGTTCAGAGAATCCGTTAAAAACCAAGGGAGTTTCGATCGGCTTCAGGTAATTCGCGAAGCCCTTTCCTGCGGAATCCTGAGCTGATCCCGGCAGCGGAAAACTCGATCCCGGTCCCGCAGTCTTGCCAGCGACTGTGATTCCCGAAGGCTTGATCGCGGAGGTCTCTTCCGCAGGGGAGCGGTCGAGTTCGCTGATTTCTAGCATGTCGGCAATCGGCGTCACGCCGGCGATGGGCTCTTTGGAAAATTCTCCGATGCGGAAGGCGATCGCTCCCGCGAGTTTGCCATCGAAGTAAACCGGACTCCCGCTCATGCCCGCAACCACGCCTGTGTACTCCACCTTTTGCCCGTGCAGGCGCACCAGAATGATGTTGCCTTTCGGTCCATTCACGTTGTGCAGCAC
>JAUTWY010000091.1 GCA_030838305.1 Acidobacteriaceae bacterium | reverse complement strand
TCCCCGCTCTCCACCGATGCAGTTTCGTAGCCCTCGTCCGCCAGCACTCCCTCGAGTGATTCGCGAATGCCGGTTTCATCGTCAACGATGAGAAGTTTATGCATGCTGAGGAGTTGCAGTGACCAGGGCGGACTCGGGAACCACCGGCAGTTCAACGATAAAGCGTGCTCCAACGGGCTGGTTTTCCTCCACGCGAATCGAGCCATGATGTTCTTCGATGACACGGCTCACGATCGCCAGGCCGAGGCCGGTTCCGCGCTTTCTGGTGGAGAAATAAGGTAGAAAAAGCTTTTCTTTGAGCTCGCTGGTCACGCCATGACCGGTATCGGCAACCGTAATTTCGACCGCGTCGCGGCTGGCCACCAGCGAGGTTGAAATTTCGATCTCGCGTACCAACGCATCTTGCATGGCTTCCGCCGCATTATCCACAAGGTTGGCTACAGCCCGCTTCATCGCCTCCGCATCCGCCATCACTTTCGGCAGGTCGGGCGCGAGCGATTTGTGAATGCCGATACCATCCAGCCTTCCATTGAACATGGAAAGCGCACCCTCAATGACCTCATTGATATCCGCCGGTTGTGGTTTTGAGGCCGGGAAACGCGCCAGCGAAGAGAATTCATCGACCAGACGGCGCACCGTTTCCGCCGCCCCTGCAATCGTCTGAGCACAGGCCCGTACCACGTCCAACGATGCCTTGTCAGGAGGAGTGCCGCGCTCCAGATGGCGTTGAATGCGTTCCGCGGAAAGAGCAATCGGGGTGAGCGGATTCTTGATCTCATGCGCCACTCGGCGCGCTACCTCTCGCCAGGCTGCCTGTTTCTGAGCCTTGAGAAGATCGGACAGATCTTCAAATACGATTACATATCCCAACCCCTCCTCTTGATGGCGCAGGGCTGCCACTGTCACTGCCACATTCAGAGAAGTGCGCCTCACCGGCATCTCCATTTGGCTCGTGGTCATGCCCATGCGATCGGCACGGCGCAACAGTAGTTCCAAATCTTGCACCTCTGCGGGAAACACGTCGGCCAGGAGCGCGCCCCGCAGCATCGGATGTTCGTCCGCACCGCCCTCAGGATTGAACATACGCATCAGCGCCTGATTGGCATGAGTCACGCAGCGGTTGGCATCCAGCGACAGCACTCCGGTGGGAATACTTTCGAGGATGGTCTCGGTCTGACGGCGTCGTTGATCCAATTCAGCATTCGCCGCGCTGGCATTGCGGCTGGAAGCTTCGATTTGCCGCCGGCTGGTTTCCAGTTCTTCCGCCATTCGGTTGAACGATCGCACCAAATCCCCAATCTCATCGGCGGCGCTGACGTCGATCCGGTAATCCAGCCGCCCCCGAGAGATTTCCTGCGTCGCTTCAGCCAAGGCAGCCAGCGGACGGGTTACCAACTTGGAGAGAAACAGCGCCAGCCACGTAGTCACGAACAGCACCATCATGGTCAGCAGCAGCAGCAATCCCATGTAAGTACGGCGGACCAGCCTGCGTTCGCGGGCTAACTCGAAATAACGCTGCTGGCTGCTCTCCACCTGCTTGACGGTCCGGGAAAAATCTCGCGGAAGCGGCACTGCTACTAGGATTAAGCCATTATTTCCGACCGTCGCGCTGCCCAGCGTATAGTCCGTCTGATCCCAACTGAATTGTGCGGAATTGCCCGCGGCCATCTCTGCCAGGGGCAATTTCGGCTTGAGTAGCGGCCATGGCGCAGGCGCATTGAAGCTTGCTTCTGGGTTGCCATCCTGCAAGGCAATCGCGAAGCCCCCTTGCAGAGTAATTTCATGATTCTGAAATTCCCCTGCTACCGCAGAGAATCCATGTCCAGAGAAGCTTCGCTGGGCCTCGGGCGACGCGGCAATTGCCATCGCCTCGGCGCGCGCATTTTGCGCGGCATATTCGCCCAACAGGGTGGTCATAGCGTGCGTGTCGGCACGAACCTCCTCCACCGGAGTGGAAAACCACTTGTCAATCGAGCGGTTCATCAGTCCGTATGCGAACCAGTACATCACCATGACGGGCACGAAAGAAAGCAGCAGCGCGCCCACCACCATGCGAGTGCGAAACTTCGAGCCCAGCACTCCTAACCTGCGTTCGGCGAATAATTTCAGCAGATTCCGCGCCAAAACAAAAGTCAGCGCCACAAAAAGCAGCGAGATCAATAACGACAGGGCGTAGAACACCACAATCTGCTGGTTATTCCCGGGGCGCAGGAGAGTGAGATCGAAAGCCGTTTGCGAGATCAGGATTGCCAACAGAAAAAAAACCGCAATCGCCAGCAGGATGATGTACTGCTTGCGATGGGAAGGGTTCGGAGGCCGAGTTGGAACGCTCTGCGGCACGAGAATTCAGCGGTCACACGCTGTATGTCAGAGATGACTGCAAGCGAATGCACCGAAGACCATTATAGATGCAACTTTCGGTCGCTGAAGGCGCCGCATTGACGGTGAGGGGCCTCAATGGTCAAAAGCGGTCGGGCGTCCCTTGGAGAGCGCTTCCCAAATTCCGCGGTAAGCGCATTTGGGTTGATAGGCCTCAGCAAGAGGCAACGCCCGTGCCGCGAGTGCGGTGGGAGTGGGAACCAACCCAGGAGTATTTGTCGCTGAATCCCCAGGTTTGAATCGCGGGGCATCCTGAACTTTTCAAGCACGCCCTTACGATGTCGCGATACACGTCGCCCTGACGGGTCAAGTCGCCCTCCCGACCCAGACCGTTGATCTCCCGGAAGAGAAACGTCTAGCTCGGTGATGTGAACCTGCAGACCGAGACGCGAGGAGAACGAAGCCGACCATGCGACTCACATCGGAAAGCATTTGACGTCACGTCTGAAGCTGGCTGGTCTAAACCTGGCTCGTCTAAACCTGGGTGGTCTGAACCTCTCGAGGAGTGGGAACGGGCGTTGCTGGCTGCATTCTCGCGGACAGTTCCACCGTTACATCTTTGCCGCCCTTAAAGTTTATAAGCAGAGATTGAACCGTGTAGATCGGTCCCCAAGGAATTCCCCACCAGCCGGCAAGCAGCGTGAGTAAGGTCCAAGGCAGTGCTTTGCTCAGCGCGTTTTGTCCGGCGCGGATGAAATATACGGGCGAAGGTCGTCGGAAAGACATCACAATCACGGAAACAGAATAATAAAAGAAGACGAATTTCGCCCCGCGCTGAACTTCAAAGCGAATCTCGTCAGGCGACATTCCCTCTATGCCATGGATCTTCATCGCGGCGCTCCTTCGGGGAGAGTAGACCGGCATTCTAGGAGATGGCACGAACCAGGTAAAGAGAATAGGTAAGGAGCGAAACCATATGAGTTAACGGAAGGACGTTTAGGCGCCTTTGAGCCTTAATTTTCCGTCCGAGAGGAAAACGAACAGAGGACATTCCGTACAGGAGGGATCACTCTTTCTGCAGTAGTTCTTTCCAACGCCTACGATAAGCCCGTGCATCTCGTTGTAGACTTGTGTCAGAGCCGTGCGCTTCGCCGTACTCATCGCCGATGGCGGATGAGCAGCGCCGGCAATTCCCGCCGCCAGCGTTTGATTCTCAGCATCACTGGAATCGGCGATCGCCTCTGCCATGGGCGCCAGTGCTCGCTCAAACACATCTCGGATCTCTTCGTAACTGGCCTCTTCGGAGAGAATCCCATGGCGGGCGATGATTCGCCGGGTATAAGCGTCTACTACGAAAACCGGATGATTGCCGGCGTATAACAGGATCGAGTCGGCAGTCTCTGGCCCGATGCCATGCAAACTGAGAAGTTCTTCCCGCAGATCGTTCGTAGGACGGGCAAATAATTTCTTCAGAGAGCCTTTATACCGTTCATCCAGGAACGCGACAAAAAGTTTCAGCCGCTTCGCTTTCTGCCGAAAATAGCCTGCGGGCCGAATCAGGCGCTCCAGTTCCGAGAGCGAAATCTCGCGAATCCCTTTTAGGCTAAGTACGCGCGCCGCGCGCAGGTTCGCCAGCGCTTTTTCGACATTTGTCCACGCCGTATTTTGCGTCAAGTACGCGCCCACAATGACCTCGAGCCGCGACTGTGCCGGCCACCAATGCTGCGGTCCCCAAGCGCGAAACAATGCGCGATAGTAGGTCTGAATCCGATGTTTGTCCTCGTCCATCACCAAGAATAGGAACTCCCCCTGATTGCAGTGTACGCCGCGTGCGCGGGAGGTCGCTCTGGCAACGGATAAGGCCCCACCACACTTACCGAAGTTCATGTACCTCGGCCTCGAAGCCTCGCATCAGTGCGGAAAAAGCTCATCTGGCGCGGGTTCCGGAACTCAGCCCGCAGTACTGCCAGCTGCGTAGCGAGTCCAAGTACTACGGTAACTGGTACGGTAATCGACTTGCTGTGACAATTTGTGTCACCACAAAGACACTGCTTTCTCCCAACAGCAAGAAGCGGCGCTTCGTGTGAATGCTGGTGACTCGGCCCAGCATCGTTCCATAACGTGATAGGAGATCGACGTATGTCTCAACGGCTGGGTGACCTTCTCGTCAAAGAGAAGATCATTACCCCGGAGCAGTTGGAACAAGCCACCAAGGCTCAGAAAGAGCAGAACTGCCGTCTGGGCTCTGCCTTGGTGAAGCTCGGCTTCCTCACGGATGAGGACGTCACCAATTTTCTTTCCCGCCAGTATGGTGTTCCAGCGATAAATCTTTCGTATTTTGAAATTGACCCTGCTGTGGTCAAGCTGATTCCGTTTGAAACTGCGAAACGGTATCAGATTCTTCCGTTAAGCCGCGTGGGCGCGTCGCTCACCATCGCGATGGTCGATCCGACCAATGTCTTTGCCATGGACGATATCAAGTTCATGACCGGCTTCAATATCGAACCCGTGGTTGCCTCTGAGAGCTCGATTATTGCCGGCATCGAGAAATCCTACGGTGCGACCACAAAGGAAGAAGACCTTGAAACCGTGATGCAGTCAATGTCGGAGATGAATGAAAGCGACATTGAAGTGCAGGCGGAAGAGCAGGAGATGGAGCTGGCGCAGCTGGAGAAGGCTGCCGACGAAGCTCCGGTCGTCAAGCTGGTCAACCTGGTGCTCACCGACGCGGTAAAGCGAGGAGCCAGCGACATTCACATTGAGCCCTACGAAAAAGAGTTTCGCGTGCGCTTCCGCATTGACGGCATTCTGCAGTCGATCATGTCGCCGCCAATGAAACTCAAGGATGCGATTACTTCTCGTCTGAAAATCATGGCAAAGCTTGACATCAGTGAAAAGCGGTTGCCGCAAGACGGGCGCATCATGCTGAAGATGAATATCGGCGGCCGCAAGAAGCAGCTCGATTTCCGTGTCAGCACATTGCCAACACTCTGGGGCGAGAAGATCGTGCTCCGTTTGCTCGACAAAGAAAATCTGCGGCTCGACATGACCAAGCTGGGCTTCGAGCCAGAGTCTCTGGTCAAATTTGAGAAGGCGATTCTCAAGCCGTACGGCATGGTACTGGTCACGGGCCCTACGGGATCAGGAAAAACCAACACGCTTTATTCTTCCATCTCGCGCCTCAACCAGCCTGACACCAACATCATGACCGCCGAAGATCCGGTCGAATTCCAGTTGGGCGGCGTCAACCAGGTGCAGATGAAAGAGCAGATCGGACTGAACTTTGCCGCGGCCCTGCGTTCTTTCCTGCGACAAGATCCCAACATCATTCTGGTCGGCGAAATCCGCGACTTCGAAACCGCGGAAATCGCTATCAAAGCTGCTCTCACCGGCCACCTCGTGCTTTCTACTCTGCACACCAACGGCGCCCCGGAAACTATCACCCGCTTGATGAACATGGGTATTGAGCCTTTTCTGGTGGCGACCTCGGTTCACTTGATCTGCGCTCAGCGCCTGATTCGAAGAATTTGCAAGGAATGCTCGGAGGCGGTCGAGGTTCCGGTTCAAACCCTCATCGAAGAAGGGTTTACCCCCGAAGAGGCCAAGACGGCCAAGATTCAGAAAGGCAAAGGCTGCGGCGTTTGTAACAACACCGGATACAAGGGGCGCTGCGGTTTGTATGAAGTGATGGAAGTGGACGACGAGATCAGAGAACTCGTGCTGGTGGGCGCTTCGTCACTCGAATTGAAAAAGAAGGCGATCGAGCGCGGCATGATCACACTTCGGCGTAGCGGTCTTATTAAAGTCGCAGCCGGCATCACTACGCTGGAAGAAGTTGCCCGCGAAACTATTCACTGATTCCTTAAGGTAAGGGTAGGGAAGGATCACGATTATGGCTTTATCGTTAAGCGATTTGCTAAAGAGAATGCTGGAGATGAACGGCAGCGATCTCCACATCACTACGAACTCGCCGCCCCAGATCCGTGTTCACGGGCACCTGGTGCCGCTGGACCTTCCGCAGATGACGCCGGCCGAGACCAAGCAACTGGCCTACAGCGTCATGACCGACGCCCAGAAGCATCGCTTCGAGGAAAGCCTCGAACTCGATTTCTCTTTCGGATTAAAGGGACTGGCGCGCTTCCGTGCCAACGTGTTCAACCAGCGTGGCGCTACGGCGGCTGTATTCCGCGTCATTCCGTTCGAAATCAAGTCTTTCAACCAACTCGGCTTGCCGGCTGTGGTGAGCAAACTCTGCGACAAGCCGCGCGGTCTTGTGCTGGTGACGGGACCAACTGGATCAGGCAAGTCCACAACCCTGGCCGCCATGATCGACAAGATCAACAGCGAGCGTCATGACCACATCCTTACCATCGAGGTTCCGATCGAGTTCGTGCACATGAACAAGAACTGCGTGGTCAATCAGCGTGAGCTGCACGCTGACACCAAGAGTTTTACGGATGCCTTGCGCGCCGCTCTTCGTGAAGATCCCGACGTCGTGCTGATCGGCGAAATGCGCGACCTGGAAACGATTGAGTCGGCCCTCCGGATCGCTGAAACGGGTCACTTGACGTTCGGCACCTTGCATACCAATTCGGCGACTTCCACCATCAACCGCATCATCGACGTGTTTCCAGCGCACCAGCAGCCTCAAATTCGCGCTCAGCTCTCCCTGGTGTTGGAAGGTGTCATGTGCCAAACCCTCCTGCCCACCATTAGCGGCAAGGGCCGGTCCATGATTATGGAAATCCTTATTCCCAACTCCGCGGTGCGCAACCTGATCCGCGAAGACAAGATTCACCAGGTTTATTCAGCCATGCAGTCCGGACAGGATAAGTTCGGCATGCAGACGTTCAACCAGGCGCTGGCCACGGCGTACTTTCAGAAGCAAGTTTCACTGGAAGTCGCACTGCAACGTTCCAGTCATCCGGAAGAGCTTCAGGAAATGATCAACCGCGGCGCGGGCCTGACCAAAGGCGCTGCTCCGGCGGGAACCCCATTGGCGAAGGGAGCAGCACCCGCCAAACGCTAAAGACAGCAAGCGTCATCGTGAGGGCGGCTCGCGATGCGGCAGAAACTACTGAATTGGAGCCGCCGAATGTAACGATATCGACGAACTGAGGAGAGGCTAACACCATGCCAGTTTTCACATTTTCCGGCAAGGATGCTTCCGGACAAAAAATTTCCGGGGAACGCGTGGCATCAAACAAGCAGGCGCTCGGGCAGCAATTGCGGCGTGAGCGCATTACCCCGGGAGCGATCCGGGAAAAGGGCAAAGAATTTGTCATGCCGACTTTCGGCTCGGGCAAAGTCAAAGTCAAGGAAATCGCGATTTTCTTCCGCCAATTCTCGGTCATGATTGATGCCGGTTTGCCGCTGGTGCAATGTTTGGAGATCCTGGCTGCTAACCAGGAAAGTCAGTCGTTCCAGAAAACGCTGACCGGCGTTCGCACCACGGTGGAAGGCGGCGCCACCCTGGCAAATGCCATGCGGCAGTACCCCAACGTCTTCGATGACCTCACCACCAACATGATCGAAGCCGGTGAAACTGGCGGTATTCTGGACATCATCCTGCAGCGTCTGGCGACTTACGTCGAGAAAGCAGTTCGCTTGAAAGCGGCTGTGAAGTCGGCCTTGATTTACCCTATTGCCGTCGTCAGCATCGCTACCTTGATTGTCGGCGCCCTGTTGAAGTGGGTGGTCCCCATCTTCTCCAACCTCTTTAACGGATTGGGCGTCACCTTGCCGCTTCCCACCCGCATTGTTATGGGCTTAAGCGCGTTTGTGCAGGGTTTCTGGTGGGTCTTCATCGCGGGCACGGTAGGCCTGGTCTTTGGCCTCAAGCAGGTCCGCAAACATCCGCGCGGACGTTATTACTTCGACAAGATTTTGCTCAAGATGCCAATCGTAGGCTCACTCTTACGCAAGATTGCCGTCGGTCGATTCACACGAACTCTGGGCACCCTGATCACTTCCGGCGTTCCGATTCTTGAGGGCTTGGCTATTACTGCCAGGACTTCCGGCAACGCTGTGCTGGAGGAGGCGTTGATGAAAGTGCGGAAGGCTATCGAAGAAGGCCGCACGATCGTGGACCCATTGAGGGAGTGCGGAGTGTTTCCCAACATGGTGACGCAAATGATCGGCGTGGGCGAAGCCACAGGCGCCATGGACAACATGTTGCAGAAGATTGCCGATTTCTACGAAGAAGAAGTAGATGCGGCTACCAAAGACATGCTGGCCATGTTGGAGCCAGCCATCATCGGCGTACTGGGCGTAACCATCGGTGGTATCGTGATCTCGCTCTACATGCCGCTGTTTGCCATGATCGCAAAGCTGGCGGGCTAAGAAAGTAATTTGGGTGGGCAGGCGCCATGCTTTTTGATCAGCCTGCCAACCCTTTAAAACCTGCCAACTGCTGGCAGGGGAAGATTCGGGACCGGTGTAGCGAAGGCATGCCGGGCTCTCATCGAGTCCATCGGAACCTCAATGCAATCGACTTTCGACGAGCGGAACTGGCTGTCTTGGCTGGTCAAAGTACGGATACTGGTCCTTACCCTCCTGCTCGGGATCCAGTTGGCGATTGTGCGGTTGACGCCTACGCGTCTGCCGCTCCGCCTTTTCCTCAGCACCATCCTGCTCTGGTACACCGTCTCGCTCTTCTATGTTCTGCTGCTGTCCCTGTGGAAAGAGCACAGGCTCCAGGCGTCCTTGCAAGTGCTAACCGATCTGATCCTGGTCAGTCTGGTGGTACATGAAACCGGAGGCTGGGATAGTTCGTGGAATTTTCTGTACCCTCTGGTCATCATCGTAGCCGGCATCTTGCTCCCGCGAGTCTGGGCTCACCTGGTCGCTGCTCTCGCCTTCATTCTTTATGGTGCAGTCCTCGAACTTAACTACTACGGTGTAGTGCGGTCCTACTGCTCAAGCCATCCTGAACTGAAAGCGCTGCAGGGAATCATTTTTGTGAACCTGTTCGCATTTCTCACCGTCGCCTACCTGGCCAGCCTGCTGGTCGCCAAGTTGCGCGAGGCGCGGGTCGAGTTGAAAGACGCGAGCGGAGCACTCGAGGATCTACAGATCCTCCACGAGAACATAATCCAATCCATCAGCAGTGGATTGATTACTACCAATCTCGACGGCCGCATTACGCTGGTCAATAGCGCCGCCCAGAAACTTCTAGAATGCACGCCCGCACAGTTGCTGGGAAAGCCCGTCACCAGTTTGTTTCTCGACGCGCTGCCGAACGGGGAGTCGCGCAGCCATGCGGAAGTTCGTTTCGATGCGGCGGGAGGATTCCGCAAGACGGTTCGGGTAAGAGTTGCCGCCTTGAATTTGCCGGAGCGCGGTCCGCTGGGATATGTCTATGCCCTGGATGACCTCACCGAGATCCGGCGGCTGGAGCGCGAAGTGCGCATGCAAGACCGTCTGGCAGCCGTGGGCCGGCTGGCAGCGGCAATCGCCCACGAGATTCGCAATCCACTGACTTCGATCGCAGGCTCCGTCAGCATGCTGTCCGGCATACCGGCGTTGGGCGAAGAGCACCGCCGGCTGCTCGATATCGTGACCCGGGAATCGCAGCGCCTGAACGGGATCATCACCGATTTCCTGGCTTACTCGCGCGGCAAAAAGTATCACTTCGACAAAGCCGACCTGGTTCGATTGCTGGAGGATACTCTCACCCTCGTACGACACCGCATGACTGCAGAAAATACCGGCATCACGATTGAGTGCCGGTTTGCCGCGCCTGAGGCTTGGGTGCTCGCCGACGGGGACAAGATTAGACAGGTTTTTTGGAACTTTGCCGAGAATGCGATCCGGGCCATGCAGAACGGCGGCAACCTTCGCGTAGCCATCGAACGTCTGGGAAACGACTGGCAAGTAAGTTTTGCGGATACCGGAACAGGTATGACGCCACAACAGACGGAGAAGATATTCGAACCTTTCCAGTCGGACTTTGAAGGCGGCACCGGTCTCGGGTTAGCGGTGGTTTATCAAATCGTGCAAGCCCACGAAGGCAAGGTGTGGGCAAGGTCAAAGCCTGGGCAAGGAACCACTTTCGTGCTAAGGCTGCGCCGGCTCGACGCCGAAAAGCGGGGCGTTGGGACTCCTCTTGTTGAGAATGTCGGCGAAGCTGATATGCAGGCTGCCCCATCCGCGCAACTTGCAGCCGTTGGGGCAGAAGGGAGACCGCGTGGCTAACATTCTGGTTTGCGACGATGAGCGCTCCATCTGCGAAATGCTGGACATCGCCCTGCGCCGCGACGGACACCGGGTCGAGACCGTGCAATCTGGTCAGGCGGCCAAGAACAAGATTGACGGTAATCTTTTTGATCTCATCATCACGGATATCAAAATGCCACACATCGACGGCATCGAGGTCCTGCGTCACGCTCATCGCGTCTCCCCCGATTCTCCGGTCATTCTCATCACGGCTGTAGACGATTACGAAGCCGCGGTGGAGGCGGTAAAAGCTGGAGGCGCGTCGGATTACATCCGTAAGAGTCCCGGGCTGGTGGATGAGATCAAACTGGCCATCGACCGGGTGCTGGAAAAACTTTCCCTGAGCAAACAGAACTTCGCTCTGCGACGCGACGCCGCTTCTCACAATTCGCTCGACAATATCATTGGCTCCAGCGCGGCGATGGAAAAGTTGAAGCAGACAGTCCGCACGGTCGCTTCCACCGCGAGCACGGTCTTGATTCATGGCGAGAGCGGCACGGGTAAAGAACTGGTAGCTCGAGCTGTCCACATCTGTTCGCCGCGCGCTACCGAACCATTTGTGTCGGTGAACTGCGGAGCTTTTCCCGAGACGTTGCTCGAAAGCGAACTCTTTGGCTATCTGAAGGGAGCCTTTACCGGAGCCAATCAAAATAAGCGCGGACTGTTTGAAGTGGCTGGCGGCGGCACTATCTTCCTCGATGAAATCAGCGAGATGACGCTGGCCATGCAGGTGAAACTCCTGCGCGTATTGCAGGAACGCACGGTGCGGCCGGTCGGCGGTACCAGCGAGATTTCTATCGACGTGCGCGTCATCGCGGCCACCAATCGCGATCTTGACAAAGCCGTCGCCGAAAATCTCTTTCGTGAAGATCTCTACTATCGTCTCAACGTAATTCCAATTCGTGTACCAAACCTGCGCGAGCGCCGCGAAGACATCCTATTGTTGGCCAATCACTTCCTTAAGAAATACGCGGCCGCTGCAAATCGAAGTATCCTGCGGGTTAACACGAAGTCACTCGATGCTCTGTGTGATTACGAATGGCCGGGCAACGTCCGCCAGTTGGAAAATACTGTTGAACGCGCCGTTGCACTGGAAATGACGGACGAGTTGCATGTCGAACTCCCCGCGGAACGGCCCAAGGCGCGCGCCGCGGCGGCGGGTATGGGTGCTGCCGATGGCCTCTCCGACATAGCGCCCGGCGCAGTGCTGCCAGAAGGTGTAGGGATGGAAGTCTATGTCGCAAACATCGAGCGCACACTCCTGCAAAATGCTCTGGAGTACTCCAATGGCGTGCAGACCAAAGCCGCCGACCTGCTCGGAATTTCCTACCGCTCCTTCCGGCACTTGATGAAGAAGTACGAACTGTAGCCATCAGCTCTCAGCCTTCAGCTCTAGCCTCCTTCTTAAAAATGCATGCGTAAAGATGCAGGGAGCCCGATTGCGTTCATGATTGACAGCTGAGAACTGGGAACCGAGAACTGATAGCTAGCTCTTCTTCAACTGCTGCTTCCATCCCAGCACCCGCGCCTTCGCCCCCTCGGCCTCAGCCTCCGGAATCATCCCCTTTTTCTGAAAGAGCACCGACAGGCTGGTATGCGCGAGCACGTCATCCGGATCGAGTTCCGTAATCTGCTGCGCCACGGCGATCGCTTCATCGTAGCGCTGCAAATCCTGCAGCGCTCGCGCCAAGCCGTGCATGCACTCGGTAAAAGACGGATCCACCGCCAGCGATTCCCGGTAGGCCGCGACCGCCTCATCCAACTTTCCATCGGCCATGAGATCGAGCGCGGCATAGTAGTGGTCTTCGGCGTTCTGGCGGGCATTTGCGTCAGACATGGATGGAAATCCTTGGGCGGAGACAGGATTCTAACATGGACCAACTTACAGAGTTTCGTCCCGCCCCACACAGCGTGCCTTCCCGAGCGAAGCGAGGGGCCTTGGTTTGTGCCCGCAGCTCCTGATATGTATGCCAAGACCAGGGTCCCTCACGTTGCTCGGGATGACAAATGTTGTTTGGCCGGCTTATTCATGAATCGAGCAAATCATCGGAACCCACTCTGTGGATAGCCGCGGGGTGCCTTCTATGGTTATGATCCAAAAATGCGCCATTCCTTCCGCTTCCTGTGGAACGCCACCAAAGGCCATCGCCTGGCTCCCTGGAGGAGTCCTTATCTGTTGTGGCGTATTGAGACATACTGTGGCGTGAAGATGACGCAGATTGGTTTTCTTGAGTTCTGGGAGTTTTTGTGGCGGGAGCGGACTAGCCTCTGGCGTTTTCTGCAGTGGACGGCCGAGATGGAGCGCTACGCCCATCCCAAGCCGAAAACCTAGCTACGATGAGTTGACTTAAGCTACGCGCCCTTACCGGCAGCGGCAGCCTCGCCAAAAACGACGGTCACGTCGGTCCCTTTGCCCGCCCCGGTCAACTGAGCGGCTGCTCCGCGGTTCGCGGCAACTTCCAGGAATCCCATGCTGCCAAGAATGCCGAACACCTCTCCCGGTGCTCCCTCGGCGTAGACGGCGTGCATCTCGCTAATCTCGTGGCTACCGACCAGAATCCTGAATCCCTTCGCTCCCGCCGCGAAAAGTGCCGGAGCGTCTTGCGGCGTGATATTTGTGACCAGGTTTCCGAACCGGTCAACCTTCAGTACAACCCCGCGCAGGCGGTTGGTTTCTACAGCTTTCGGCTTGGGCGCCGAAAAACGAACGTATTCCTCCACCTCTTCCCCGAATTTTTGCGTGTCGACCTCTTTGGCCAGGTAAGCGGCCACAGGAGCGAAGATATCGCGCGCGTGGAATGTGTTGCTGATGGGCTGCAGAAAATAGTGGTCGGAGGTAATGTGGCGCACGTGCATGCGCTCTTCGCGCGCGTAAACCAACGAAAGCACCCCATTATCCGGCGCGATGAAATGATATTTGTCACTCGAGGCCAGAATTGGCCGCCGCGCTGTACCCACCCCTGGATCCACGACCACCAAGTGTACCGTCCGCGTGGGGAAGTACGAATACGCCTGAGAAATAGTCAGCGCGCCATCTAAAACGTCGAACGCCTGCACCGAGTGGCAGATATCAACGATCTGCGCCTCCGGCACAATGTCCAGGATGACGCCCTTCATCGTGCCTACAAAGTGGTCGTTGGCGCCAAAATCAGTAGTCAGAGTAATGATCGGACGATTCGCCAAAGGTTCCTCTCGAGTGGAAGACAGAGTACTCCCAGAGTGTCGAAAGTAATTGCTGGTGACTGCGGAGTCAAGGCACTGAGGTAATGTCTGAAAGACGTGGCCAGTCGTCAGTGGCTAGAAAGGCCACAAATCAAAAGGCTTGCTTGCTGATCACTAACCACTGGCCATTGGTCACTGACCACGCCTACTCGATATGTATGTCGCCCGATCCTGTACGCAGGGTAAGCAACGGGCCCCCGCCACGAACTTTGCCTTGGATTGACTTGCGCGTCTCCTGCACCCGTCCCTGAACGGTCATCGTGATGGGCGCGCCTACGTCCAGAGTGCCCGAACTGGTGGAAATATCCGCATCAAACGCCGCATTCGCTGGCAAGCGTACATGCACATTCCCCGAACCAGTCCGGATTCCCCACGCGCCTGTCTGCATGCCCTCGGCTGTAATATCACCGCTGCCCGCATCCGCGCGAAACGCTCCCTGAATGCCGCGCGCCGTTATGTTGCCGGAGCCGGTGTGCAGATCGATATCGCCCGACCCAGTTTCTTCCACTTCAATGTCTCCACTGCCCGCGCCGCCGCGCACCGGCCCCGAGATCTCGTGGGCTCGTACATTGCCTGAACCAGTTTGAAGCCGAATCTCTCCGGTCAGCCGCGAAAGCTTGATGTCTCCCGAGCCGCTTTGCAGGTCAGCGTTGCCATGAGTGCCTTCGATTGTCTGGTCGCCCGAACCGCTGCGAGTGCGAATCGTCGTATCGGCGGGAACTGTGATTTCGTAATCCACCGCAATGTCGCGAGTATTTACATAATCGATGTGGATCCGATTCCCCTCCTGCCGCAGCGGAGGATGCTGCTCAATGTCGCTGACGTCAGCATGACGGCTTCCGAACAGCCAGTGGTCGCCCACGAAAATCTTGCCCCGCACCGTGACGGAACCCGGCGCGCCATTGCGGACAATGATGTCACCCGAGCGGCTTTGGACTTCCAGTTCCACCGGTCCGCTGACCTGAAACGTCTTCTCGAATCTTCCTTGCGGGCTGGAAGCGGCCGCGATGTTGCTCGCCAGCAGCACAACCAGAATTGAAATCGAACCCCGCGACATCAATCGGGTATTCATATCTTTAGCTCCGAGTATGTTTTTAAGCGATGTGAGACAGTGCCATCGGCTGACCTCTCGGCTGATTTCCGGAAGCCGGACCGCGGAAGCCGAGAGCCGCCTGCCTCACTGTAGCACTACCTGATCGCCTTCCTTCAACCCGCTAAGCACTTCTGTCTTTGCGCCGTTCGAGATCCCGATATTGACGGCTAGCTTATTCTTGCCATCCTTGCCCTTGGGGTCGGGGATTTCAACCGAGGCTTTCTTATCCTTGTCGTAGAGAATGGCGCCTTCCGGAATCTGCAGCACAGCCTTGTGTTCTTCCAGGATGATCTCCGCATTCGCGGTCATCTCGGCCTTCAATTCTCCGCCCGGATTCTGGATCGAAACCCGGACCTCAAACGTGGTGACATTGTCCTTCT
>JAUTWY010000054.1 GCA_030838305.1 Acidobacteriaceae bacterium | reverse complement strand
ATGCTCGACAGAATCGAGCGGGACGTGCGATTTGAAGGACCCCTAAGCGCAGAACAGCACTCGCGGCTGCTCGAAATTGCCAACAAGTGCCCGGTGCACCGCACGCTCACTTCAGAAATCAACATCCGAACGAGACTGCTATGACTGCGCTTTGGACTTGAGAAAGTCTGGGGCCCAGCCGCCGAGAAAACATCGCCATTACATAGCCGGCTCTAAAAGCGCATGAGAGCATCCATTGCGAAGTATTGACTTTCGGGTCGCGAATGCCATTCCCAGACTTAATCTGGATTGATTCCGCGCCGGTCAATGGACTCGTCCGTTTTTTCCAGTTCCTTCAGGAACTTGTTGTAGTGGCGCCATACATTTTGCCACTGATCCGCAGGCAGTCTTTGTGAAGTTGTGCGTGGCTTAGTCGAGCAGAGCGCCACAGTGAGTATCGCGGCGACAACCTGTTGGTCTTCCATTTTTCTCTCCTGGTAAGAACTGATACGACTCGCTCGACTGATAAGCGCTCAGTGGTCGGCTAACCTACCGCCCGAGCTTCCTGAGCCCAGAATCGTTCGCGAAGAACCCTTTTGAGGATCTTGCCGGAACCGCTTTTCGGTAATTCGGTATCTGAAAACTCGACACGGCGGGGGATCTTGTAATTCGCCAGGAATTGCCTGCAATGGGTGGTGAGGTCGTTCGTGCTCAGAGTCATTTCGGGCTTCAGCACGACGCAAGCCATCACGAGTTCACCCCACTGAGGGTCGGGAATTCCGAAGACCGCCACTTCACGAACCGCGGGATGTTTGTAGATAACCGCTTCGACCTCGCCGGAATAAACATTTTCGCCGCCTGTGACAATCATGTCTTTCAGGCGGTCGAGGATGTAGAAATAGCCATCGGCATCCTGATAGCCGACATCTCCGGTGCGAAACATTCCGTTTCGAAATGCGAGAGCCGTGTCTTGCGGATCGTTCCAGTAGCCACGCATGACGTTGGCGCCCCGGGCGACCAATTCCCCATGCTGCCCGACTTCCACTTCCTTTCCCGTCTCGTCTTCGACTCGCAGGTCAATTCCTGGACAGGGCCGCCCACAAGATAGGAACTTGTCCCCGACATGCTCCTGATCTTCGAGACCCGTGAGAAAGCCGGTCTCGCTGAGTCCATAGCACTGGAGAAGTTTCACGTGCGGCAAGAGCTTTCTGGTGCGACGCACAAGTTCCGGCGCCATTGGAGAACCGCCATAAGCCAGAACCTCGAGGCTGCTCAAGTCATACGGCTTGGCCTCTGGCATCTGCGTCAGCAGATTGAGCATCGTTGGCACGAGCACTGTGTGAGTTACCTGTTCGCGTTGGACCAACTCACAGAAACCTTGCGGGGTGAACTTTGGAAGTGTGACTTGGCGCGCACCGAAAGCCGGCGCCGCGAACATAGCAGGAAAATCGGCAATGTGGAAAATCGGTGCCGCATGCAGATAGACACCGCCTTCTCGGTATCCCATCCAATAGCTGAGGTGATCGACGTTCGCAAGGATGTTTGCGTGAGTCACCATGACACCCTTCGGCCGGCCCGTCGTTCCGCTCGTATAGATGAGGGCCAGAATTGCTTCCGGGTCGTAGACAGGGTCTGGACAGGAGTCGTTCTGAGCGTCCAAGGGCCGTTCGTCGAGCACGAGTTGCCACGGAAGCTGCACCGCAGGCTTCGGGAGCGAGGAATGCCGCACCAGCCCGCGCGGTTTTGCATCAAGCAGGACTCCGTCGATTTCGGCTGCGGAGAGCCGCGCGTTTATTGGGACGGCAGTAACGCCGAGCCAGCCGCAGGCGTAGAGCAACTCGATGTACTCAGGAGAATTCGGTAACAGAAGCGCGAGGCGTTCGCCCGCGGCAAAACCCTTGGCGGCGAGCGCGGCCGCAATGTTCCGGACGCGCTCGTGCAGCGCCTTATAAGAAACAGCGGCGCTGTCGACAACTAACGCCGTGCGTTGCGTGTAATACCGGAATGCCCGGCCGAGGGAATGAGCGTAAATCATGGTGTGCTGTCCAATGAAGAAGCGCGTGGGGCCGCGAAGCACGAACCAGAGCGCTTCAACGATAGAAGCTAGTCGCCGTGGGCTCCGGCGGTAGCTGCTTTGGCCGCCTCTTCACCCTTTGCGCGGGTAGCCAGCAGCTCCAACAGCATCGCGTCGCGTTCACGGTTGAGTTCGTCCACCGAGCGGTTGCCTGCCTCTTTCTGCACGCCGTCGATGATCGCTTGCTTGGCTTGAGGACTGAATTCGGTGATCGTTCCGAGATCTTTCCACCACGAGGCTACCGGACCGGAGAGGTGCTCCATGAAGTGGTGAATTCCGCCGGGACCGCCGGCGAGATGGAACAGAAGATTTGGCCCCATCACTCCCCAACGGAGTCCAGGTCCCCAGCACACAGCCGCATCCGAATCGGCGACATCCAATACGCCCTGCTCGATGAGGTGAACGACCTCGCGGTACAGCGCTGCCTGAAGGCGATTGGCGACGTGGCCGACGACCTCTTTGCGGACATGAATCGGCTTCTTGCCAACCGATTCGTAAAAGGAGATCGCACGCTGAACAGTTTCTGGCGATGTTTTTTCGCCCGCGACTACTTCCACGAGCGGCACGACGTGGGGAGGATTAAAGGGATGTCCGATGACGCACCGTTCGGGATGCTTACAGGCGGATTGCATCGTACTCATGGTCAACCCGGAAGAACTCGATGCGATGATCGCATCCGGCCGAGTCGCCGCATCCATGTCGGCGAAGAGCTTGATCTTGAAGTCCTTCCGTTCGGGTCCGTTCTCCTGCACCAAGTCGGCATCCGCGAGCGCCGTCTTCAAGTCCGTTGTGAACTTCAGGTGATCTCGCGACGCGTTCTGGGAAAGCCCGATGATGGTGAGGTCTTTCCAGGCAGCGTCAATGTAACGGCGCAAGTTGGCTTCGGCTTCGGGTGCTGGGTCCGTTGCGGTGACATTGAGGCCACGCGCAAGGTAAAGTGCCGCCCAACTCGCGCCGATGACTCCGGTGCCTACAATTGCTACGTTGCGAATTTCTCTGCTCTTTGCCATACGTTTCTCCTTTTAGAACTGAATGATTACAAATTTCTCGAACTCACTTACTCGCTGCTGCGGCTCCGAGAGGGGTCTCGGCGGAGCGAGTCCCCTTATCGGATCCGTGATGGTTTACGATCAGGCGCGATCCCCGTTGTCCCGTCACATAAGTCCAGATCCACTGCAAGAAGACGCCCAGGCGGAGGCTCGATGTGGCCAGGAATTGGAGGTGTACGGCGGCCCAAGCGAGCCAAGCCCCCAACCCACTTACCTGGACTTTGCCGCTTTGCAGCACAGCAAAACCTTTGCCCACCACAGCCATGCTGCCCTTGTCAAAATAGCTAAATGCGCGAGGAGGGGGACTACCAACGATGCGGCTGTGAATGAGCTTTCCCGCATAACGCCCTTGCTGCATTGCTACCTGAGCAACCCCTGGCAGCGGCTTGCCGTTCTGATCGAGAGACGCAGTATCACCCACGACAAAAATCTCGACATGCCCAGGCACCGTGAGATCTTTTTGAATGCGCACCCTCCCCGCCCGATCTGTCTCGATGTTCAGCCACTTGCCCGCCGGCGAGGGTGCGACACCTGCAGTCCAGATCACCGTTTTACTTGCGATGCGCTCGCCCGCGACTATGACACCTTCCGCGTCGATCTGATCGACGCTGTGTCCGAGACGGACTTCGACGCCCAACTTCTCGAGTCGTTGCTTCGCGGCTTTGGAAAGATTCTCCGAAAACGGCCCCAAAATCTTGGGAGCCGCATCGACGAGCACGATTCTTGCTGAGGTTGGATCGATCCTACGGAAATCTGATTTCAACGCGGTTCGAACCAGGATAGCGAGAGCGCCGGCCATTTCAACGCCCGTGGGACCAGCACCAACGAGTACGAAAGTGAGCAGGTCCCGATGGCGGGCGGGATCTTCCTCGGCTTCTGCCAATTCGAACGCCTGCAGGATCTTGTTTCGGGCTGCCTCTGCGTCCCCTAGACTCTTCAAACCCGGTGCGTACTCCGCAAATTCGTTATGACCGAAGTAACTATGACTAGCGCCAGTCGCCAGGATTAGATAGTCATAAGTGATCGACACGTTCTGCCGGTCGGCGTCACTAACGAAGACGCACTTCTGATCTTTATCTACCCCAGTCACTTCCCCCATGATCACTATGGTGTTTTTCTGATTCCGAAAAATGCTGCGAATTGGCGTCGCAATATGACTCGGCGTAAGCACCGAGGTCGCCACCTGGTAGAGCAAAGGTTGAAACACGTGGTGGTTTGTACGGTCAATTAGGACTACTTCTGCCTGTGTTTTCTTCAGCGCTTTAGCCGCGGCCAATCCCGCAAACCCCGCGCCGACGATGATGATCCTAGGTTGCGGCATGCTTACCTCGATTCATTTCCCTTTCGCCCAACTCTCTTCGATTGCAACGCTCCGGAATCACGCGACCGTAGCGTTTTCTTTCTTTCGAGTAAAGTTGGGTTGGCGCTTCTCTAGGAACGCCGTGAACGCCTCCTTCGCATCGGCGGAGCGGAGTCGCGCGGAGAACTCCTCATTCTCCAATTTCGCTGCTTGCTCAAGCTGAGCACGGACAGGCTGCCTCATAAGTCTCTTGCAGGCTTGGAGCGCACCGGCGGGCTTCTCAGCCAATTTTTGCGCTGTCTCCGTTGCCGTTGCCAGCAGTTTTTGGTCCGGCACGACACGAGTAACTAGCCCGAGTTCCGCTGCGCGCTGCGCATCGAACCGTTGTCCCAACTGAATCAACTCGGCCGCTCGAAGATACCCGATGCGCGCGGGAATCGAGTAGCTTGTTCCGAATTCCGGCACCAAGGCCAGATTAATAAACGGCATCTGGAAATTCGCGCTCTCGCCTGCGTAGACAAAGTCGCAGTGCGTCAACATGGTGGTTCCGCCTCCGATGGCGAAGCCGTGCACTGCTGCGACGATTGGTTTGTCGAAGGCAATGAAAGCGTCGATTAAGCGGGATTGTGGACTGTCGCCCGGTCCCATTGGATTCTTGAGAAAATCCTCCAGGTCGTTGCCCGCGCAGAAGGAGTCTCCTGCAGCGTGCCAGAGCACAACGCGCACGCCGTCGTCTTTTGCTGCGTTGTTGAGGAGATCCGCCATGGTGATATACATGGTGGACGTCATCGCATTTTTCTTGGCCGGTCGATTGAATTGAATTCGCAGGATACTTCCGGAGCGTTCGGTAACAATGTCACTCATCTTCCACCTCCGGTAGCGGTCGATTCCAAATTCGAAACGTGCGGGATTGTGCCGCTCGCACGAAAACCGTCGATATCGTT
>JAUTWY010000616.1 GCA_030838305.1 Acidobacteriaceae bacterium | reverse complement strand
CCCGTTCCTTTTCTTCTTTCCGTTCGCGCTTCTGACGCGTTTCCTCGGACTCGTTCTTGCGTTTGTCGATGATCTTTTGTATCTTCTCTTCTTCCCGGGCCGCGTCTTTCGTGTCGAGATCCTTATCGTTTTTTTGGATCAGGCGCTGTACCTGTTCTCCGTAGATTTCCATTACGTCATAGGTTTTTGTTTCGGTGGATTTCACTTGTCCCTTGCCGTCGAGTTTGTGCTCCTCGTCGCGCTCAACGTAGGTGTAATCGCGCAGTCGCTTTTCGTTTTCTATGTCTTTGTCAGCGGCGACGCGAAATAACTGCTGCATCTGTTCCTGCGATAGATTGCCCTTGGCATCGGATGTTAAGTCCGGAGGGGAACTGGGAGTGGCTGGGCTTCTCGTCGCAGGCTGTTCCTGTTGCCCGACGGCCAATTGGCCGGCAAGCAGGATAGTGATCAAAACAAGATAGGCAGCCCCTAATTTTTTCATGATCCGCGCTGCCTGCTTAGAAGACACAAACCTGATTCAGGATGCACAACTACATCCCGTTATTTGCCATCTGTTTTGTACGCCTTGCCCAGAATTTCTCCCTGAAACAAGCGCTCGTCCACGCGATGTAGGCTCTTTGCCATGGCTGGCGTGATCAGCGGGTAATGCTTAATGTCAAACAAGTGATACACGAGGAACCATACTGGTTTGTCAGTGGTCATCCAATTCTGGCGATCGAAACGCTTCAGATTGACCGGCACCGAAAAGCGCCGAAGCGTGCGCTCGCGACGGAGGTTGACGTAAGTATTGAAGTAACTCAAAGCCAGTTCGCGCAGCGTGCGATGGATGGGCTCGCGCCAGCGGCATCCTGTGTAGTTCGATTTGGCCACAGCGCCCCAGCACCCTTTTTCGCGGAAGATGGCGATCACATGGTCCGTGTCGTGTTCGGCCTCGAAATCAAGCAGCAGAGGAGGGTATCCATTGGCTCGCAGTGCGGCCGCGGCAAATATGGCGCCTTCCAGGCAGTGGGCCGTTTCCTCCGCCAGCACACGCCGCGGCGACCAGGCCGTATCCGCAAGGTGATAAGGAGCATCATCGAGAAACTTCTGGATGCCGTGCGGATCTTTCATGGCGCGCAGCTTGCGCAACTCGGAAGGCGTGAAGCTGTTGACGGGATCGCTCATCGTCGGATGAGTTTACATGAGAGCCTGCCCGGGAACGACAAGACAGCGAAAACCTCACTTGCCGTCTAGCGGAATACGTCGGCCAGTTCGTGCGGCGCGTCCACGAGTACATCCGGAGACGCCTCCTGCAACGAATGTGGGGCAAAGCCATAGTTAACGCCTACCGTCCACAAGCCGGCATTGCGACCGGTCTCAACATCAACATGAGAGTCCCCCACGATCACCGCCTCTTCCGGGCGCACGCCAACTTCCTCGAGCAACTTGCGAGCGCCCTCGGGGTCCGGTTTCTTGGTGGCAAAACTGTTCCCACCATAAATCTGCATAAAGAACGTACCCAGGCCGAGCGCTTCGACGATGGCGCGTGACGGAATTACCGGCTTGTTCGAAAGGACGGCCATTCTTCGCGGAACACCGTTAGACACCCCTTGAACCGCGGCTAGAGCTTCCTTCACGCCTTCGTACACAGTTGTATGGTCCAGTTTGTGTTCGCGGTAGTAAGAGAGAAAAAACTGTAAACCCTGGCGGACAATTGTCTCGTCGACCTGGTCCCCGCCGAGCGCCCGCTGAATCAGAATTGGTGCACCGTCACCCACATAGCTGGCTATCACGTCATCGGGCAAACTAGGCCGTCCGATGTGGCGCAGCGCGGCATTCACGGAGTGCACCAAGTCGAGGCGCGAATCAATCAGCGTGCCGTCGAGGTCAAAGACAACGAGCTGAATCGAGCGCGGATCGAAAGCGCGACGGGTGCGGATCATGCACTCTCAGGATAAACGATTGCGAAGGTCCGCCGAGGGCATTCAGTACTGGGTAAGCATGGAGTTTAGTTTTGACATTAATCTATATTACTAGTAACATAGAAATATGCTCGGATCAGTTGCAAAAGTTCGGATCAGTTACAAAAGTAGTGACCGCGTCGCCAAGTACGCCGACATGTTTTCGGCCATGGGCACTGAACCGCGGCTGCGCATCATGCAACTGCTGCTCTCCGCGCATCCCGAAGGCCTTGTGGTCGGGGACATTCAAGAGGAGTTGGAAATTCCGAACTCAACTCTCTCCCACCATCTCGACAAGCTCAGGACTGAAGAACTGGTGGAAGTTCAACGGCAAGGGACGTTTCTGCGCTACACCGCCAACACCGATGCTTTGCAGCAATTGCTGCAATTCCTCTATGCCGAGTGTTGCACACGCAACAAGGCAGTGAAACCCGAACAAATCGTTCGAATTTGCAAGTAGGAGAACCATCCATCCATGAGCACAATCGGAACTGAAACTAACGCTATCAAGCAAGTCGTCAAAGAAAAGTATGGCCAAGCCGCACTAAGGGTGAAATCCGGAGGAAGCTCTTGCTGCGGCGCAACCGCCGGCACCGGTTGCGATCCCATCACCACCAATCTTTACGACGCTTCGCAGGTCGGGCAAATCCCTGAAGAGGCTCTGCTGGCTTCCCTCGGTTGCGGCAATCCGACCGCGCTGGCCAAATTGAATCCTGGTGAGACCGTGCTCGATCTGGGCTCCGGTGGCGGCATTGATGTCCTGCTCTCCGCGCAGCGTGTGGGCCCGACCGGCAAAGCCTACGGTCTCGATATGACTGACGAAATGCTCGCTCTCGCGAATGAAAACAAGCGCCGGGCAGGCGTTACGAA
>JAUTWY010000568.1 GCA_030838305.1 Acidobacteriaceae bacterium | reverse complement strand
CGCTGCCGTTTAGCGTTCTCCTGAGCACGCCTGTCGCGGTATTCGGGGCCTTTGGGGTGTTGTGGCTGCGCCGGACCGTGCTCAGTGCTTTCTATCCGGCTTACATGGTGCAAATCGAAAACGATGTTTACTCGCAAATCGGATTGGTGATGCTGATTGGTTTGGCCGCAAAGAACGCAATTCTTATCGTTGAGTTCGCGAAGGAGGAATACGAAAAGGGAAAACCTCTGGTTGATGCTGCGCTCGAAGGGGCAAAGCTTCGTCTGCGTCCGATTCTGATGACGTCTTTTGCGTTCATTCTCGGCTGCGTGCCGCTCTGGACCGCCACCGGCGCGGGATCGGTGGCACGTCAGGTTATGGGCACTACCGTAATCGGTGGGATGTTCGCTGCCACCGGCATTGCCATATTCATAATTCCTGCGCTGTTCGTTATGGTCGAGCGTTTGTCCAAAAGCCACGGCGGCGCGCACAGTCCTGCCCTTCCGGAGCCTAGCCCATCGGAGGCCGACTGACGTGAGAAGTCTTGCCGCTCTTTCCCTGGTTATCCTTCTTAGTTCTGGCTGCGCTGTCGGACCGAACTATAAGAGACCCACCGTAAGCGTTCCTGACACATATCGCGGAGCCACGCCAGACGAAGCAAGACAGCCTGCAGCCGAATCGCTTGGTGACCAAAAATGGTGGGAGTTGTTTCAGGATCAGCAGCTTCAAGACCTGATCCACACGGCTCTCCGGCAAAATTACAACGTTTGGATTGCGGCAGCGCGAATCCTGCAAGCCCAGGCGCAAGTCGGGATCACGCGCGCCGATGGGTTGCCGAGCATTAATGCTGGAGCTCAGTCTTTCGATCAACGTTCTGCGCGCTCCAAATTATTCCATGAGTACGATACCAGCGCTCACCAGGTGGATCTCTCATTGGCGTGGGATCTCGATTTCTGGGGAAAGTATCGCCGCGCCAACGAATCCGCGCGGGCAAGCCTGCTAGCCACTCAGCGGGCGCGTGAAGCGGTCATCAACACGTTGGTGAGCGATGTTGCCGCAGCGTACTTCCAGCTTCGTGAACTCGACCTGCAGCTCGAAATCTCTCGTCGCACGCTGGCTTCACGCCAGAACTCACTACATCTAACAGAAGTGCTCGCAAAAGGTGGCGGTACGTCCATGCTTGACGTCCGGCAGGCCGAGCAGTTGGTATTCACTGCCGCCGAAACCATCCCCGATCTGGAACGCCGCATTGAGCAGCAAGAAAACTTCATAAGCACACTGCTCGGAAACAATCCTGGTGCCATCGCGCGTGGATTAAACTTGACCGATCAGCCGCATTCGCCGGACGTTCCCGCTGGGCTTCCTTCTACCTTGCTGGAGCGGCGGCCTGACATTCGCGAGGCCGAAGCGCAATTGATGGCGGCCAACGCACAAATTGGAGTAGCGAAAGCAGCGTATTTCCCACAAATCACTTTGACCGCGGACGGCGGATTTCAGAGTTCCGCGCTTACCAGCCTGTTTACGGGTCCGGCTGGGTTGTGGAGTTTCGGAGGATCACTGGTACAGCCGGTCTTCGCCGGTGGAAGAATTCGCTCCGGCGTACGACTCTCCGAAGCTCGCCAACAGGAAACGCTGCTCATCTACGAGCAAACCATCCAGCAGGCTTTTCGTGGTGTTTCGGACTCGCTGGTCGAGTATCGCAAGGACCGGGAGTTCCGAGAGCAGCAGCAACAATTGGCGCTCTCCGCTCAAGAGGCCGCACATCTTTCTGAAATGCGCTATCGCGGCGGCGCCACCAGCTACCTGGAGGTGCTCACAAACGAAACTAATTATTTTGATGCTGAGTTGGGGCTCGCTCAAGCTCAGTTGAACGAGCTCTTGGGTCTCGTCAGCATTTACCGAAATCTCGGTGGAGGCTGGCAACAACAATGAGTACCGCGACCCAAAAGCGTGCGACCGGGACTCATTCGGATTGTCGTACAGCTCGCCGACGAAAGTGCGGACAAAGCAGATTTGGCCCCGATGAGATGAGCCGATGATATTTCTGCGCGAAGGCAGCGCGGCAGTCATTCTAGTAACGCTAACGCTTTCGTTGCAGTGCGCGGGAATGGCCGCGGTGATTGCTTGGGCAAGACCCAGTTTTGCGCTAGCCGCTCTCAGGCTAGGGGCGATCCGTTCCGCCATGCTTATGATGCGATTGATGACGGCGTTCATCTGTTTACACGTGATGGAAATTCTCATCTGGACCGTGTTTTATCGCTGGCGCTGTTTTCCGTCATTGGAATCTGCCTTTTACTTCTCGGCTGCCAGTTATGCGACCGTCGGCTACGGTGATGTCGTCCTCCCACAGATGTGGCGGACCTTGGGTCCGGTGGAAAGCATCATCGGTGTGCTGATGTGTGGCTTGTCGGCGGGCTTCCTGTTCGCCATCGTGAGCAGGCTAGTCGACCGTGAGGCCCGGGCGTCAACCAGTTCCACTACACACACGGGACGAAAGGTACTTTGCCAATTCTCGGCGCGTCGCAACTCACCCCATGATCCGCCGTGGGTCAGACCATAAACCTGATAGAGGACATGAAAAGGAGGAAGTTACTAATGGGCGCGGTTGTGAAAAATCCAATTACTCAATTGGCGCAGGCTTCTGTGCCAGGACCAACCCGGGCTCTTTTCGTCGATGAGTCGTTGGCCCGCATCCCCACCATCACGTCGAAGGAAATTCGCAGCTTGTCGCGTTTCCTTCCCGTCATTGTTCTTATCCATAAATCCACCATTAAGAAGTTTGCTGTTCGCGAAATGGCGGATAGCAAGTCCCTAACTGAGACTTCTGAATCGACCAAGTTGCTCGGACTGTTCGGCCAAGCCGTGGACCTCTTGAAGACCGCTGACACTAATAGCGTGGCTGTGTTTGGGGATGTGACTGTGAGTTTCTCGGCCTTCGAAGTGCTACGCAAGGGACAACCGGTTGTGCTCACCGTCCTGGAATTTAAGACCCTGAAATACTTCATTCAGAATGCGCGAAGGGCCATTTCACGCGATGAACTGTTGAATGAGGTCTGGGGATACGAGAATTATCCCTGTACCCGCACCGTGGACAACTATGTCTTGAAGTTGCGACAAAAACTGGAGCCGGATCCATCGCGGCCCGTGCATTTCCGGACGGTGCATGGGGCCGGCTACAAATTCTTACCATAACCTCGAACCTGCTCTGGCAGACGACCGCGTTCAAGATGGGCCCTAAAGCCTGACGATGGTCGCGGCTCGTAATCGTAGAGTAATTGCGGCCCGCGTAGATAGACTTCATCAGACGGAGGAGTGAAAAAACGTCATGGCGGCAGAAAGAATCCGTGTTGGCATCATTGGAGCAAATGTGCGTAACGGCTGGGGGCGCGATGCCCACATTCCGGCCTTGAGCGCACTTCCTGAATTCGAGATCACGGCGGTCAGCACGAGCCGCCAGGAAACCGCAGACGAAACAGGCAAGCATTTCGGAATTCCCCACGCTTTCGCCGACCCTTACAAAATGGTCCAACATCCCGACGTGGACCTCGTCTCGATCTGCGTGCGCGTGCCTTCTCACCATCAGTTGGGGATGGCCGCCTTGAATGCCGGCAAGCATCTCTACTGCGAATGGCCGCTTGCGGCCACCACTGAGCAGGCTCAGCAGATGCGTGATTTAGCCGTCCATAAAGGGGTCCACCATATGGTGGGACTGCAAGCCCGCGGAGCCCGCGAGTTCAATCGCGTCAGAGACCTGGTCGCCGAGGGCTACGCTGGAAAGGTGCTTTCCTGCACGATGATCATAACGACGCCAGCCTGGGGCACCGAATTCACGCGTGACTGGGCCTATATGGCAGATCGCTCGAACGGCAATACTCTAATGACCAGCCCCGGGGGACACTCAATTGACGCGCTGTGCTATTGCGTTGGGGAGTTTAAAGAGCTGTCCAGCGTCGTGGCGAATCAGCGCCAGCGAATTAAGATCGTCGA
>JAUTWY010000562.1 GCA_030838305.1 Acidobacteriaceae bacterium | reverse complement strand
AAAAGTACCGGTACTGTAATGCAGGATTGTCGCGTCAGGGAGTCAGCAAGAAGCGGTATTCACTGAAGTTAAGCTCGCTATTACCATCGCCTTGCGTGGGGTTGGCCAAACCCACCGGGGACCCGATGATCGTATTCTTAATCAGCGCTTCCATCTTAACGCTCGTCGCAGTGACCTTTATTACCGGAGCTGGCACTTCTCAGGGTCGTCGGGCCTGAATCTGGCCTAATCTCGCACAAAATGTGTATCCCGTTGTCCAAATGCTTTCACACTTGTGAAGCGTTTGGGTGATCGTGTGCTGATACTACAGGACTTACGATGGAGCCTTGCATGCAGTCTTCCTGGGTGAGGCCCTTCGATCTATGATTGTCATTGTTCTGGTGTTCGCCGTAGGCAGCTTGCTGGCGGTTAGCTTTGTCGGCGGTTTAAACGAAAATAAGCGTTAATGCGCCCGGAATACCCTCCTAGAGTTCGTCGCGGGTCAGTTCAGTTTCGTCCATGTGAATCGCGAATCGACACAAATCTCCCAAAACCCCGGCCCCTAGATAGCTTCCTTGCTACGTTAAGATTCCGACAGCAAGTTCGTACCGCTCGAATAAATATGGCGATTCCGGCAACGTGCCTGAATATGGTATCAGCAGGAGGGGGAAAACTAAGTGGGTGCGAGCGCTCCAAGTATCAGCGACATCAAGATGCTGTTCGCTCGTTCCGGTAACGATGCGCTTTTCCGAAATGCCGCGCGCCGATAGCGGTCAGCGAGACGTTGACTGGCGAAGTATGCCATATCAAGGGGGCACGGCCCGGGAGTGCGCGCTACGACCCCGGCCAAATTGACGTGGAGCGTCACGCCTACGCCAACCTTGTGCTGATGTGCCCCACTCACCACACGGTAATTGACGACGATGAAGAGGCGTACACGGTGGAGCGCCTCTGCAAGATCAAGGCTGCACACGAGGCTCAATCGGCTCCGATTCCCGATGCCGAGCATGCGGCCGTCGCTGAGGTTTTCATACAGTCGGTCTCGAATGTCGGTCAAAGCGGCGGGTTGTCAGCCTACACCCTGAACGCGTCGACCGTCACAGTCCAGAGCGCACCATCCACGAGTCATCTCACGCGCCAGCGTCAAATCCAGGCAGTCGAGCACCTTTGGCAGGTACTGCGCAACTTGAGCAGCGAGTTCGGCCTCGTAGTCTTCGTTGATACCATCCTTACGCCATCGGAGCTTGAGGCTTACTTCAGAGAGGGAAAATTCGCTCGCGTTGCGGACTGTATTCGCGAATATGCCGACATGAACGTTCCCCTTCGTAAGTTCGCCAGTGCGGGTGCCAATGATGCGGCCAAAGAGCGCCCCTTCGTCACCAATCGTCTGTGGTCTGTCTTCTTCGTCCTGCAAGGGCTTTATGGCAGGACTGCGCTTCTCCTGACCAATTCCTACAAGGAGAGCAGATTTGTAAACTGGCGCGCAGATAGCGGCTGCGATCAGCTTCTCCGTGCAATTTTGCCGGCGCAAGCGGTAGACCACGCAAAAGCGCAAATGACCGGCGGACTCCGGACCGCCATCGACTCTCTGGAGAGCCGGTTTCTTGCCGAGGCCGGTATGGACAAGCCTCATGAATAGTTGGGAAGCTAATTGAAACTATTCCGGGCCAGAAGTCTTAGTGTTGAATCGGAAGCGCGAGAAAGGCAACGCGTGCACAGAGCGTGGCGTGTTTGCGCGCTTTCGATTCAACGACTTGAAGGAAGCCGCCCGGCGGCGGATGCGGGCCCTATGCAAATTGAATGGAGCGAAGGGCCGGCGTTGCGGTGCGTCGGGACTGTGCGGCGGAGCACAGCAGATGATACGACGTGCTTGGAAGCTGGCTATTGCAGAAAAATGTTGCGAAGAGAGCGTGTGAAGAAGGCGGAAGAAGAAATTTGTTCGGCGATAAGGCAACAGGGAACGGAGCGGCCGAAACACGCGAAAGATTTGAGTTGGAGGAAGTAGTTTCATGGCTAAGCGGTGAACACAGGTGGAGAACGAAGTTGCATGTCGGCAGCCGTTAGCCTCTCAACAACCACCATCGGTCCAGCACACTTGGGGCAGAGCCAAAGATCGCTCGCGTTGCCGGCGCCTGACTTGTCTTGTTCTGTCGGCGGAGTTGCAGCCGCGCCGAGCAGCTGAAAACAAAGTGGCAAGTTGGTGGCACGTTTGCGATTGGCCAGGAAGCCGAAGTTGCGGATGCGCACGAAGCCATCGGGAAGCAAGTGCAGTAGGAAGCGACGGAGGAATTCATCGAGTGAGAGAGTCATCGGTCGCTGTTCATTTTTGTGAGCGGAGTCACGCCAACGAAAGATGACTTTCTGGTCGGCGAAGGAGATCAGTCGGTGATTGGAGATGGCTACACGGTGGGTGTAACGGCCCAGATAACGGAGCACATGCTCCGGGCCTCCGAACGGTGGTTTCGCGTAGACCACCCAATCCTTTCGAAATAGTGGTCTCAGCCACGCAGCAAAGATTTTCGGCTGAGTGAGGTGCTGCAAGTCTCCGTGAAAACTGACCTTGCCGTCCTGAAAAGCGCGTTGGAGTGCCGCGACGAACTTGCCGCGAAAGACTCGGCTGAGCACCTTGACAGGAAGAAAGAACGCGTAGCGTGGCTTGATCCAACGCGAGCCATTGGCAGAAAGTCCACCGGCCGGCACCACGCAATGCACATGTGGGTGAAGTTCGAGTTTCTGACTCCAGGAGTGCAGCACGCTGAAGAAGCCAATTTCTGCGCCGAGATGTTTGGGATCGCGGGCAACTTCGAGCAGTGTTTCTGCACTGGTTCGGAACAGGAGATCGTAGGCGACCTTCTTATTCTGCAGAGTCAGTGCGGCTAACTGGCGAGGTAGCGTGAAGACCACATGCACGTACTGCGTCGGAAGAAGTTCGCTGCGACGCTTTTCCAGCCAACGTTCGCGAGCTCCTGCCTGACACTTCGGGCAGTGCCGATTCCTACACGAGTTGTAGGAGATGGCGCGATGTCCGCAGCGCGTGCACTCATCGAGATGACCGCCGAGCGCGGCGGTACGGCACCGCGCAATGGCCAGCAGCACTTTGACATGCTTCCAGCTGATCCACTTACGGCTTCGTTCGATAAATGCGTCTCCCGCAGCGCGGACCAGATCGGCCACCTCGAGGGGCGGCCGGCTCATCTACTCGTCCTGCGGTGGCCTGTCTTTTAGCTCCAGCGAGTCCAGCGGACTCGCGGTGGCACTGAGGTGACGTTCAGAGAGATGGAGGTAGATAGTGGTTTCTTCCAGATCGCGATGCCCTAGCAACATCTGGATGGTTCGCAGATCCGCACCTGCTTCAAGTAGGTGTGTGGCGAAGCAGTGCCTCAGCGTATGTGGGTGCACGTCTTTCTGGAGGCCCGCTCGCTGGGCGGCTTCCTTGCAAGCGATCCAGACCACCTTGGTGTCGATCGGCGTATCACCGGTATGCCAGCGGTTGCCTGGAAACAACCATGCGCTTGGCTTGCGCGGTAATCCGCGCCAGTGCTCACGCAGCACCTCGAGCAGTTTTGGGCTGAGCATCACATCCCGGTCTTTGCGTCCCTTGCCGCCCCGGACGTGAATCACCATGCGTTGGCTATCGATGTCGCTGATTTTCAAGTGTGTCAGCTCAGCGCGTCGTATTCCGGTGGCGTAGAGCGTCATCAACAGAGTGCGATGATAAGGAGTCAGAGCTGCGTCGATGAGTCGCGCGACTTC
>JAUTWY010000534.1 GCA_030838305.1 Acidobacteriaceae bacterium | reverse complement strand
AAGGCCAACCTTCCCGGGGCGCACGGTCAACCAATACTTTGAATTGGCGTATTTGAAATCATTGCACCCAGTGCAATGATAGAGCAGCAGCGAACAGCCGATACACGGCCTGCGGAAAAGGCCTTCTTGCTATGTCCAACGATCCCGATGTGATCGTCATTGGAGCGGGCGCGGCCGGGCTCACGGCTTCAACCGAACTGGCTCGCGCAGGTCTCGCCGTTACGATTCTCGAAGCGCGCGAACGTATTGGGGGACGCATATTCACCTTGCTGGATGCTGAATGCCACGTTCCGGTTGAGATGGGGGCTGAATTCATTCATGGCAAGCCACCTGAAATCTGGCATTTGCTCGACCGCCGGAAGATTCCGACCACAGAAGTAGACGGCAACAACTGGTGTGTGAAGGACGGCCAGCTAAGCACCTGCAACTTCTTTTCAGAAGTTGACCGGATTCTGAAACGAATGGACGGACGCAAGCAGGACCAGTCCTTTCTGGATTTTCTGGAAGATTGTTGTCGCAAATCAAACGGCCGTCACCGGCAGGAAGAAGCGAAGAAGTGGGCGCTGGGATATGTCTCCGGATTCAACGCTGCTGATCCGGCGCTGGTCGGGGTGCACTGGTTGGTAAAGGGAATGCGTGCGGAGGAAAAAATTCAAGGAGATCGCGCATTTCGTGCTCAACATGGATACGCGGATTTGATCGACATTTTCCAGCAGGAGCTTAACGATTCCGCCGTCCCGGTGCAGAAAGGCACGGTGGTTGAGAGTATTCAGTGGCTGCGCGGGCGAGCTGAAGTAAGCGCTCGCGGGCCACAGGGTGTGATGACTCTGTCGGCGCCGCGTGTGCTCATCACGGTGCCGCTCGGAGTGCTTCAGGCTCGAGCGGACGAGAATGGCGCGATCCGGTTTAGCCCTGCTTTGCCCAGCGAGAAGCTCGAGGCTATCGGAAATGTGATGATGGGCAAAGTAATCCGCGTCACGCTACGATTTCGCGAGCGTTTCTGGGAAGATCTTCCCAGATTCCAGAAAACAAATTCCAAGACGATGCGTGGCATGAGCTTTCTCTTCTCGCATGACGATTGGTTCCCAACCTGGTGGACCAGGGCGCCTGAAAAGGTACCTTTCCTGACCGGTTGGGCGCCATTCCATTGCGCTGAAAGACTCTCGGGACAAACCAAATCATTCGTGATCGAAACAGCGCTTCAGACTCTGCATCGTTTGTTGGGAGTGAGCGTGCAGGAACTCGAGACTTTATTCGAACACGCGTACTGCCATGATTGGCAGACCGATCCGTTCTCGCGCGCAGCGTACAGCTACGGAAAGGTTGGTGGGGATGGTATGGAGGAAGTGCTGGGCAAGCCGGTTGAGGAGACGCTGTTCTTTGCCGGCGAAGCCACCGATACGGGCGGACACAACGGAACTGTGCACGGCGCCATTGCCAGCGGCAAACGTGCTGCCGCCGAAATCTCACATGCCGCCGCAGGCAAAACTAAAGGGAGAAAGCCGGCAAGAATACGGGCATCCGCATGACCGCAGAGCCGGTAACGCTCAGGCGGCTTTGCGCTGGCGGACTACATCCTCTTTTTCTTTGGCGCGGATCTCGACCTGCTCGTGTTTGATGTCGAGACGAAGATGGTTGTAGATGCTCATGTACTGATTCGCGACCCAGACGAGTGCGAACAGAGAGATGAGATATCCGCGCCAGTCCGGGTAAAGAAGTTTGAAGCGCGTGATGACGAGGAACAGCGCCGCCACATAATGGCTGAAGCAGTATTCGCAGGTGAATAAGTAAAAGAGCTTTCGGCGCGGCAGGCTGTTCGCCTGTTTCGATTGCTGCTGGCAATAGTCGCGGGGCTCGCGAAAAACTTCCTCGTGAGTAACCGTCCAGGCGATGCAGGCGACCGGTATCGCAAGGATAAGCAGCCAGGCAAGTTGGAGACCGATGGTCACAGTTCAAGTTGGATGCAGCGCAGGTGGCAATCGTCCAGTAAGAAAGGCGAATTACAGCTTCTTTACCTGGCCATAATGAAGCGGGTTGACCATGAGAACTCCGTCGCAAATATTTTCGGCGGTGGCAACGGCGCCGAGCAGCATGGTTAGCCTGGAAAGAAAACCGCAACGGGGAAGTGCGCTAATGCTTCCGCAACGGCAATCTTCGCGCTGTCCGCGGTCTTCTCCAGTTTCAGACTTTCTCCTGTAAATATATTAAGGTAGCTGACCGAACAAGCACAGGACGGAACTACGATCTGGGTGTCTTCCCAGATGCCGGGCCCAACCGGCAGCACCTCGCGGTCATTGAGCAAGCCGGCCACGAGGCGCGGAGCGATCACGACTACGTTGGTAGTTTGAAATGTACGACTGAAAGCCACGACGTGGTCGGCTTTCGAGCCTAGAACTTCCAACGGCAGGTACTCGCCTTGCCGAAAAAGGTCTGGCTGGTCTTTCCGCAAGCACAAGGTTTTCCAAATCAAATACAGCTTCAGACGGTCGTCCTCAGGAGTATCCAAGAGTTCGCCAATGGCTGATGGATCGGGCTCGCCGCTCCAGTGCCGGATACTTTCGAACACTTGCCGGCGATGGATGTAATCGACCGGTCGCCGGTTGTCGGGATCGACGAGACTAAAATCCCACAATTCATTTCCCTGATAGATATCGGGAACACCGGGACTCGTAAGTTTGAGAAGCGTCTGCGACAGGCTGTTCCAAAAGCCGATGCGGGTGATGCGCCGCTGGAAAGGAACAAAATCATTGAGGAAGCGGTTCTGAGCGCCGGGCGTCAGCAAATGCTTCACAAAGGACGAAACGGCGCCTTCATACAACGCGTTGCGATTGATCCAGCTGGTGTTTTCCTTTGCTTCGCGGATCGCCTTCAACATGTAACTCTCGATTCGCTGAGAGAAAGCATCCCAGCTGGCCTGGTCTGTTAGAGGCTTCAGGGGCCAGGCGCCCAGCAGGGTCTGATACAACAAATATTCGTCATTGAAGGAGGGCGCGGGACGTTCATTCACCAAGGATTTGTGGCTGCGATTGAAGCGCCTCCAGTCGCGCCCATGCAGCCTCCACAGGCTCGGTATTTCAGCAAGAACGTTGAGGCGGGCGCGCACGTCTTCGGAACGCTTGGAGTCGTGAGTGCTGGTGGCCAGCATGCTGTGAGGCCAGTCGCGGAAGCGTTCCCGATTCGCCGAATGAAACTCTACCTTCGTCACTCCAAAGCGGTGAAGGTCGCTGCCCACGTCATTCAAAGAAATAAGGCGGTGATATCGGTAAAAGGCCGTGTCTTCCAGCCCCTTCGCCATTACCGGGCTTGTGAACTGCTGGAATTTCATGGCGAAGGCGAGGACGGCTTTCCGGTAATTGGCAACCTGCCCTTCCCCAATGCTGGTTAGAAGCACTTCCCGGATGAAATCGAAGACGCTGGTATCGGCGGCCGGACTTCTCCATTTGGCTAGGTCGATGGCGGCGCGAATGTATCGCACGTCGCTTTCCGAGATGCCGGAATCGCTGACGTAAGTGCGGTACACGGAGAAACTCGCGACCACCTCCATCAGCGCGTCGCGCAGGCTGTTGAGCGTGAAGTCGCAAGTATGGCGGTTGGAGAGCGCGATGCGGGTGAGTTGGTCGGCCAGCACGTTGAGTTCACTGGCTAAGGCCACACGCATAATGAGTCTTCGGGAACGATAGGCGAGATCGTCGAAATCAATTTCGTCCCCAATAAAGTTTCGGTAAATACGTTCAAAGCGCGAGCCGGCGGTGGTGTCGACAAAGAGGCCATTGACCAGATTCGAGAAGTCGTAGCCGGTGGTTCCGAAGACCGGCCATTCGCGGGGCAGTTGTTCGGATCCGGTGAGAATCTTCTCTATGACTACGTAGCCAGAGCCATTCCCGCCGTCGCTTGAATCGTTCGCGGCGATGGCGATGCCGCGCTGCAGGCGTGCGAAATATTGTGCGGGATCGTACAACCCGTCGGGATGATCCACGCGCAGGCCATCTACTTTTTCCTGGGCCACGAGGCTGAGCACCAGACGGTGGCTGGCTTCGAAGACCTCTTCTTTCTCCATACAGAGGGCGGCTAAATCGTTGGTATCAAAAAAACGCCGGTAGTTTATGTCATCGGAAGCGACGCGCCAATTGGCCAGCCGGAAGGCTTGCGCTTTGATGAGTTCGTGGAGTTCGTTGAAACTCGCGGGATCGGCTGGATTTCCGTTGATCAGCTCGACCGCGTTCATGATGCTTGCGACGATGAGCGGAGATCTCGCGCACAACTCAGCCAGACGGCGCTTGTGGATTTCTTTATCGCGATTGCGCTCGGCGACGCGGTCTTTATCAACTTCCTGCCGCGCCGGCAAGTGCCCGAAAGCAGTAATCAGGCTTTGAAACTCCAGGAGATCAGGATTCTGCTCGCCCATCGCTGTGACGAGTTGGCCTGCGCTGTGCTGCAGGATGCGCGGATACTCCCTGGGATTTACCGGAAATCGATGATCTCGATAGGCAATGTCAAATGCGCCGTGTCTAGCCTGAAAAGTCAGCTTCAGTTCTCCACTTTCGAGAACGGCGCCGTAATGATCGTGCAGGACGGGCACCAGCACCTTGCCATGGAGTTCCTCTTTCAGAGGGCGCCAGTCGATATCGAAAAAACCGGCACAGGCGGAGGCTTCGCCGTTCTCCAGAACGTCGAGCCACCATGCGTTGTCGCTACCCATCACTCCCATGTGGTTGGGTACGATGTCGAGAATTAACCCCATGTCGTGTTGATGGAGTGCGGCTACAAAACGGTCGAAATCTTCCGGGCTGCCAATTTCAGGATTGAGCGAGTCATGGTCCACGATGTCGTATCCGTGCATGCTGCCGGGACGAGCTTTGAGCAACGGAGAAACATAGCAATGGCTGATCCCGAGCGCGGAAAGGTAGGGAACGATCGCCCTGGCCTGGTCGAAAGTGAAGTCGCGATTGAGTTGCAATCGATAGGTCGCGCGCGGGATTGGAGAGCCTGACTTCATGATTGCAAAAACCACGCCACAAACCAGGGCGGAAGCATCCCTTCCTTCAGTGCATTATCGTTGACTTCCACGCTTGAATAAATCATCGGAGCTTCGGGAACGTTGATCGCCGAGAGTGGGTCTGACGCAAGATTAGCCAAGAGCGTGAGCTTCGCGAGGTCGGGAAACTGCCAGTGTACGCTGAGGCCGCCGCGATCTGCGTGCACTCCATACACCGCCTTGATGCCGCATGCGCCGGAAAGACGAGGGACAATGTGCTGCGCCCTTACTTTCAAAAGTTCCTGATAGAAATTCAACCACTCTTGATGACGCGGGCGCGCCAGGTCGTGCCAGTCAAGCATCGAGGCCTTGAAGGTTGTGGAGGCGTTCGGGTCAGGAATTCCCTCACGCGACGCCGGATCGTTGAATCGGGTAAAGCGTGCAAACTCATTTCGCCGTCCTGCCGCGACCGCGGGCGCCAGGCTTTTCTCGAAATCGCAGAAAAAAAGAAAGGGAGTTTCCGCTCCGAACTCCTCGCCCATGAAGAGCAGAGGTGGAGAGGGTGCAAGCAGAAGGATGGCCACTGCTGCTCGTACGGCTC
>JAUTWY010000532.1 GCA_030838305.1 Acidobacteriaceae bacterium | reverse complement strand
GTGTATTCGTTGCGGGCCTCGCTCAAGGCCTGGGCGTAGATCTCTTCAATCGCGTTGCGGGAAAGTTCGGTGTATTGTGCTCCGCCCGTCGCTGCCGCATATCTTGGCAGGATATTGCCATAGCCCTGGCGGGGCAGATGCAATCGCTCAATCTTCCCATAAAGCGGCAGCGCCGCACTCTCCACCGCCACGGCCTGCACCTGGACTTCATTCGAGAGCAGGAGTCTCAGGACATCTTTGTAGCTGGCTCGGCTGCCGGATTCGCGTCCGTCGCTGATGACGAAGATGACCTTGCGGCGGGTCCGGTCGCGTTTGCTCAGATCCAGCGCGGCTCGCAGAATGGCATCGTTCAGAACGTGGGATTCTTTGGGGGGGGTGTACACCGGTTCCGTCGGACTACCGACGGGAACTCCGTTGATGATGGGACCGTTCGGAGCGAGCGGCCCGCTCAACACTGGCGGACCATTGTTGTGCCCGTGCTCCGTTTTCATCTGGTTCAGCAGGGCCGCCAGCTTCTGAGATGGTCCCGCAAAGTCGCTCACCTCGCTGACCGTGCTGCTGTAAGTATAAAGAGCGATTTCATCGTAGGGGGCAAAGGCGCCAACCAGGGCGGAGAATGTCTGGTTGACCTTCTGCACCGCGGAATCCGGCATGCCCAGGTCCAATACAATCGCCACTGAGAGCGCGAATGGATCGGCGCTGAAGAAGCTAAGCTTCTGTTCCGTGCCGTTTTCCTTCACGGTAAAGTCGGTGGAGAGCAGTCCGTCCACTCGGCGCCCGTCGCGATCTTTCACCGTAACCGGAACCTGCACAAAATTGGTATGAACGGTGTAGGTGTAAAGCTGCTCCTGCGCGCCGGATTTCCTCGTAGTCCCTGGCGGCGCAGTTTTAACTGGTGGCATCGTTGGCGTCGTCGATGTCCCTGCATCAGGAGGTCCACCTGCCTCGGGCGTCGCCGGCTTGTTGATCGGCTGGTTTGTCCACGGATCTCTGGCTACCGGCTCTGTCTTTTTTTCTTCCGGTCGCGCGGGCGGTTGGGGCTCGGGGCTGGCCGAAGGCGGCTGAACTGACGACGGAGCGTCTGGGATATCCTGTGCAGCCTGTGTCTGGGACTGGTTCCCCGCGGACTGGCCAAGCATAGCCGGCGCGGTCGTGAGCGCCCATCCAAGCATCAGTGCCCCTGCCAGCAAGTTCGCCCGGCTTAACCGTTTCCCGTTATCCGCCAATGCTCTTCCCACAGACCCACCGTCCGTTCGTCGTATGTTGTTCTTTACGTCCGCAAAGCCTGCCGGGTATTTGACCCCGCCAGCAGCGAAATAAATGTCACTGCTGTAGCTTCGGATGCCCGAACCCGCCAGTTTGGTGCATCTAACTCCAGGGGTTAGACTACCAAAAAACCTTAGAGGGAAATATTGCATGACAAAGTTGTCCGTATTCCATAGGTTTTCCCGTACCGTGCCCTCCGCGTGCGCTCTAGCTGGCTTCATCATCGGCGCAGCCGCCACTTGCGCCTTGGCCCAGAATCCTGCCCCCCAAGCTGCGGACGCTCAAACCCCCGCAGTTCAGGAGTCTGCCGATTCTCAAAAGCCTGAGAATGATCAGGGGCCGGCTGGAACGGTCAAAGTTAACGTCGACGTCGTGGGACTTTTCTTCAACGTGAAAGATAAGCATGGCGCCCTCATTCCCAATTTGACCAAAGACGATTTTCAGGTCTTCGAAGACGGCACGCCCCAGACCATCAAGTATTTTTCGGCCGAATCGAACCTGCCGCTCACTCTCGGAATGCTGATCGACTCTTCGGGCAGCCAGCGCAACGTGCTCGATATGGAGAAGCAAGTTGGCGGCGCGTTTCTCAAGCAGATTCTTACCGATAAGGATGAGGCCTTTGTGATCGACTTCAATGTGGATGCCGAACTGGTGCAGGACTTTACCCGCGACGTTCACCGCTTGCAAGCCGCGATGAACAAGGTCAAAATCAACTCCGGAATCACCATGCCCACACTACCCGGGGCGGGGGGCGGGCCGGTCCCGACCGCACCGACGGCGGGTACGGTGCTTTACGATGCCGTATATCTCTCCTCCCACGACATGCTTGCCAAGGAAGTGGGCCGCAAAGCCATGATCCTGCTTACCGACGGCGAGGACGAAGGCAGCCGGCTGAAAATTAAAGACGCCATCGAAGCAGCGCAGAAAGCCGATGCCATTGTCTACGTACTGCTCTGCGCCGATCGCGGCTTTTACGGATCATTCCAGCTGGGCTACTCCGGCGAGGGAGAAATGCGTAAACTCACAGAGCAAACCGGAGGCCGCGTCATCAACGTCGGGAACAAATTCGACAAGCTAAAACAGGCTTTCGACCAGATCGCGGCCGAACTGCGCAGCCAGTACAACCTGGGCTACACGCCACTCAATACCAAGCTCGACGGCAGTTACCGGAAGCTGGAAATCAAGTGTAAACAGAACTACAAGATTCAATCCCGCGCCGGGTACTACGCGACTGCCCGCGAACCGCTGCCGCATTAGTGTCGCGGAGGCAACTAAAAAACAGGGTCAAAGGGAGCGCTGCAGGAGTACCCGCTCCACACGAGCAAGGGAGAGCTCAAGCCCCTATCGCTTCCTGCGAAAACCGTTTAAGCTGTAGGACGCTGGAGGAACCGGAGGTTCGCCATGCCGTCTAGAAATCTCTCGCCTTTCTCGCGTCGCTCATTTCTGCAGTTCTCGGCCGCCGCTGCGGCCCTGCAGATTGTCACCGAGCCCATGCTAGCCGCCGCGGCCCGCAAGGCAGCCCCCACGGGCGCGATTATGATCGATTCCAACGAGAATCCGCTTGGCCCCTGCCAGTCCGCGCGCGATGCCATCTCTGCGATCATCCCGCAAGGTGGACGCTATCTCGACAATCTCACCGACGACCTCGTCCACACTTTCGCCCAGCAGGAGGGCCTGAACCCGGATTACGTTCATGCCTTTCCCGGCTCCAGTCCAGCACTGCGCTTTGCGGTGATCGCTCTCACTTCGCCACAAAAGAGCTACGTTACCGCCGATCCTGGTTACGAGGCCGGAATGTTTGCCGCCGAGGCTGCCAGCGCGCGCGTGATCAAAGTTCCCCTCACCAAGACCTATGCCCACGATGTGAAGGCCATGCTAGCCGCAGCTCCCGATGCCGGACTGTTCTACATTTGCTCACCTAACAATCCCACCGGCACGCTCACTCCTCACTCCGACATCGAATATCTCGTCGAGAACAAACCCAAGGGTTCCATCGTGATGGTCGACGAAGCCTACATTCATTTCTGCGACGCGCCTTCCACGATTGACCTGGTCAAGGCCGGCAAGGATGTGGTCGTGCTTCGCACCTTCTCTAAAACCTATGGCATGGCCGGGCTGCGCTGCGGATTCCTGATTGCGCGCCCCGATCTGATGGACAAGATCATGGCGCGTGCGGGATGGAACTTTATGCCCATCACCGCTCTGGTCGCCGCTTCGGCCAGCTTAAAGGACTCCAACTTAGTTCCCGAACGCAAGCGCATCAACGCCGGCATCCGGCGGGAAACTTTTCAGTGGCTCGACCGCAACGGCTACTCCTCCATCCCCTCGGAATCAAACTGCTTCCTGCTCGATACGAAACGTCCCGGCAAAGAAGTGATCGACGCGATGGCCCAACAAAGAGTTTGTATCGGACGCATCTGGCCGGTGATGCCGACCTGGGTTCGCATTACCGTTGGCACGCATGACGAAATGCAGCAGTTCCAAACCGCCTTCCAGAAAGTAATGCGCGGCACAACGGCCTTCTCGCTGCAACCAGAACGTCCCGCCGGAAAAGTACGCCGGAACGGCGAACTGCCGTCGTAGAGCACGTTCGTGGGGAGCGGGCACTCCTGCCCGCTGCCTTTGACGTTGCTGTTGTTCGTGCTTTCTTCCCGCCCCAGATCAGAACTTAAACTGCACATCGAGTTGCATCCGGCGCGGCGGCTGCGCGGCCACCGGCTGTCCAAACAGCGGGGAAGAAATCGTTCCGATGTAGGTCAGATAGTTGGGGTGATTTAAAACGTTAAAGGAATTCAACGAGACGGTAATCACTCTGGCTTCTTCCTTCCTTTTTGACAACGGGAAGTCGTGCGAGAGGTTGAGATCGAGACTGATGACGCCGGGGCCGGGCATGGTGTTGCGCGGGGTGCCCGCGGGGCGATCGTTGATGATGCCGTCGTGATTGTCGTCCGCGCCAGTGGTGATGTTCACTGGCTTGCCGGAGTACAGCGAGAGGGCGGCGCCGAACGTGAAAAAGCGGGTGGGCTGGCTGGAGGCGAGCAGGTCGAACTTATGTAGCCGGTCGTTATCGGAGCGTCCCCAATCGGCGGCAGGATTGTGGCTGTTGGCGGGAAAGAATGTGATGCCGCTGGTGTTGTTGTCGGTGCGGCTCAGCGTGTATTGCACTTGCCCGGAGAAATATCTACTCGGCTTGCCGCGGAAGGTGAGTTCCAAGGCATTGCTTTTAAGGTATCCCTCGGACTGAATCTGACGGATTTGGCCGAGAGTCGAATTGGGGGGCGTCGCGCTTCCGACGATCGGCGCGTTGGCGTCGATGGAGCGGAAAGAATCGATGCCTCGATTGCCGATATAGACGGCGCTGGCCGTGCTCTTCGCGGTAACTTGCCGCTCGACTCCGATGCTGTACTGAATGGTGTAGGGCATGCGGACGCGAGGATCGAGCGTGACCAGGCTGCTCGGCGTACCGGACAGTTCACTCGCCTGCACAGGGTAGTGCGGCGATTCCACGATGAAGCGCAGCAGGTTCACGCCGTTAAAGTGCAACAGATCGCCGACGGGACTGGGTCCGGTGCGGTCGTAGAAAAATCCCGCGCCCCCGCGGATGACCATTTTGCTTCCGGCAGTGGGGGCGTAGGCGAAGCTGACACGGGGCGCAAAATTGTTGGGATCGTCGTGAAAGTAGTTCTGCCAGTAGTAACGAACTCCCAGGTAGAGAGAGAAATTGGGCTTCAGGCGGACGTTGTCTTCGACGAATCCGCTGATAGCCTTTTCCAGAAAAGTTACGTGCCCCCGTCCGGTTTGGATCAGGAAGGTTGTGGGAGCGGCCGCCGAGAAATCGGCGCTGCTGCCGAAGGTGTAGCCGCCCTCGCGATAGGTGAAGTCGTCTAATCCGCGGCGGCTGATGTCGGGGATGTCAATGCCGAAGCTTAGTTGCTGCTTGCTGGTGGCGTAGGTGACGAAGTCGGTTCCGTCGAAGTGATACTCGGTGCGGCGGGAATCGGCTTGGGCCCCGCCGGCGGTAAACAGTCCGGAGATCGCGACTTGAAGGTCGGGGGTGATGCTCGCCGCGGAATTGTCAAAGTGTCCTACGAGAAACCTCAACTGGTTCATCCAGTGCGGAGAGAATTGATGAAGATCGCTGACGTTGATTTCGTGCTCGAGAAAATGGGTGTTCGTACCGGCGCTGGGCAGGGTCGTCCCACCTACGTTTTGATTTTCTACCGACCGGTGTTCGTAGGAATAGCCGATCCAGAACTGGTCGCCATTGGAGAAGTCGTGGAAGATTCGTCCGGAACCGAAAAAGTGATGCGTGGGGTTGGCAACGGTTTGCGCGATGGGCCCAAAGCCAAGTGAATTCGCGGCAACCAGGGCAGTGGGATCGATGACAGCTTGCTGGTCGTTGAGGTCTTCGTCGAGCGAAAGCAGGAAACTGGTGTGCTTGCTCTGGCCGATTGGCCCAGTGATTGAGCCCTCGTAGTATTGGCGGCGCTCCGGAGGCTTAACAATCGCGAAAGCGTTCGTGGCGTCGAAGACGGAATCGCGGAAGAGGAAATTCAGCGACCCGTGATACGCCGGCGTTCCGTTCTTGGTGACGATCTCGAGGCGGGCGCGGCCGGGACGCGAGAATCGCGCCGAGTACGGGTTGTTGTTGATTTTTACTTCCTGAACCGCGGAGGGGGTGACTCCGGGCCCGTTGGCCTCGATGCCGTTCACCACGAGCGTGATGCCATTGGTGCCGGTGGCATTGTCATCGAGAAAGCGCGACATGGTTGTGATGTAGTCCTGATCGAAGACCGGCACCCGGTCCAGCGCGTTGCGGTCGATGGTGTTGGCATTCTGGTTTTCGGAACCCTCAGTGCTGACGAAGGGTGAGGAATCGCCGGTGGCGACGGTGATGCTCTCGTTGAGAACTGCGATCTGCATTGTGACCCGAAGGGCGACGGGACGTTTGGAAGTCAGGTTCACGCTGACTCGGGTCTCGCGGAAGCCCTCCGCCTGAAAATCGAGTGTGTAATTACCGGGCGCGATGTGGTCAAAGCGGAAGGAGCCGGAGTTGTCAGTCGTGGTTTGAGCGACCGGCTGATTATTGGAGGTGAGAAGGAACCCTTGCGCTTTGGCGATAGCGGCTCCCGAAGAATCAAGAAGACGTCCAGTAATGACGTGAGAAGCCGGCTGGTCTGAAGACGGCTGGTCTTCAGAGACATTCGTCACTCTAGCGCTGGCGGGACCCTGGATGGACTGGGCACGGAGCGCCGATGACGACGAAAAGCCGACGGCCGCGACCAACATCCAGAACAATTGCTGTCTCACTTGTAACCGACCTTGGAGCAGAATACCGGAGCGGGTTTCGCTCCATTCTCACTGCGGGACTCAAAATCAATATCACACGCACATGAAACGTTCCTGAAAGGAGACTCCTGTAGAGCAGGCGCCCTCGCCGGCTGCCTTTGAATTTGCCGTTGTTCTTGTCTAGCGCTTGTCCTCCCAACAAAAAAGCCACGTCCGTTAAGACGTGGCCTGCAAATCGCGACAGATCTTTTTATCTACATTCCTCTTGTAGCAAACCTTACTGCGGCGTCAGCAAAAACCCATGCTGCTTGCCATTATGCAAGCCCTCGCCCACAATTTGCCCCGCATTGTTAATGCCGTTGGCCGTCAGCAGTACCCAGCCTGATCTCGCGGGAATGAGTTTGTTCAAATCCTTCATCACCCCGCCGCTATACACGAAGGCGTGATAGGTCGATTGGAAAGTCGACTGCCCAACAACAATTCCTGCGTCATTCAGGCCAAAGCCCCAGGTTGTGCTGGTCGGGTCACTGATCGTTCCCAGATCTTTGAGCACGCCATTGGTAGCAAGGAACGCATGCGCCGATCCATTCCTGGTGTATGCCACGCCCGTGACTTGGTTCTTATTGTTGACGGCGTACGCCTGGCTCCATGCACCGCCGAGCGTCCCCAGCTTGATCATGGTTCCATTTCTCCACATGAAACCAAAGAAATTGCCCTGCGCATCGTAAGATGTCCCGACCACCACGCCCTGTTTGTTGACCCCCTGCGCAGTGTTCCACCAGTTGTTCCCGTCGGGCGATCCCAAAGTTCCTAAGTCAGTCATCTTTCCACTGCTATACAGGAACGGGTGATTGCTGCCCTGTGCGGTTACGGCAGAGCCCACCACCTGCCCTGCATCGTTAATGGCATAAGCGACTGCAGAGCCACCGCCAAGATCGCCTAGGTCAGTTAACTTGCCGCCGCTCGACACAAAAGCATGGTAGCCGCCGGACGCGATGGTGGAATAGCCCGCCACCTGACCGGACCCATTGACTCCGTTGCCGACGGCCCATTTTCCTCCCAGCGTGCCCAGGTCAGTCATCGTTCCGCCGCTGTAGAGAAAAACGTCAGAGCCGGCATCGTTGGAGTTATAGGCATAGCCGGTGATCTCACCCGTTGCATTCACCGCCTTGGCGCCGCTGACAGTACCGCCGTGCAGCGTCCCCAGATCGGTGACCGTGTAGGTTTGGCCGGCGCAGATGGAAGATAGAGCTGTTGCCAGAAGAAGAGTGAGAACCACTCGTGAAAGGCGGACGGAGGAATTCATGGCCGCTCCTTATTTTTACAGACCCCAATTTTTACAGACCCAAGACTTGAGTTGCTGAATGTTCCCACGTCGGTGAAGGGCAATTGTCAAAAGAATGTCAAAATGAGCGTCGGATTGCGGAGGCAGAGGCGCTCCTTTCAATAAGCTAGGTGCGGGCTCCGCGCGCGATTCCTGGACTTGCCCGCTCGGGGAACTAGCCATTCGTAGAGTGCACAGTATTGCTCAGTTTCTACTGGGGAGGCGAGGGTAGATTCGTAGCAGTGCTTTTCCGGGGAGGCAATTCCCATGTCTCACTACAGTTCGCTACATCACTCCATTTCAAGAGACCCGCAGCGGCTTCCAAAGTGTTGCATCTGCGGTGACCCTGTTTGCCTGGAGACCAGTAAGACCGATGAGTACGGGCAGGCTCTTCACGAAGAGTGCTATGTCCTCAAGCTCTGCTTGAATACTGATTTTCTCAACGTCGGTGAAACCTATGCTGGACCCAGACCAACAAGCAAGCGAACCGCAACCTTTGCGACGCAGCGATGGCACACGTCGGGGAGTCTCCCGTACCAGAAAGCCCGGCGTGTCTGCGACATGCTCATCCAGCGAGCGAAGCTCGGTTCCTGGCACGCGTGGCCGTGGAAACTGGAACTGGCAGCAGTCGTTACCGTCCTGCTGTTAACTTGTTGGATCGCTTTCGGCGATGTCCACCCGGCTTCGTTCTTGAAGCGGTTAGGCCTGCAGAAATCGACTGCTCTCGAGGCGCAGGTACTCGTGCCCGGGAAAGCAGTTAGGGGAAAGGTTAGATCCAAGCCGTTGACTGTGTCGGTTCCAACACGAAAGGCGAGAATTGGCAAAGTTCTCCAGCCGGTTGGGGAGACGGAGAATGAAGTTGTTGAGATCGGAGACGATGTGACCGTGCGTTACTTCACAACCAAACCCAGGCGCACCGCGGCAGGTTCAAGTCCGGAAGTATCCAGTCGTTCCGTCGGAGAAGATGTGACGGTTCGCTACTTCAGGCTCACGAGTCGTCGTGCCAGCAACTAGAAGGTTCCCAATATTAGTGAGAAACGTCTTTATAGAGGCTGGAGATTCTTGTCTTGGTTCTGGTTTTCGTTGCCATTGCAAGCCGGAGCGCGCTAGCCGTCCAACCGATTCATTTCTTGCTCAGCGATCTGATTTGCTCGACCAGTGTGGCGATTTCTTCCGACGTGAGCTTGCTGGCATACTTTGGCATGCGGCCCTTGCCGTTCGTGATGATGTTGCGCAGATCGTCGCCGGATGTTGCACTGGTCTTATCGGAGATAAGTGATGGCCCGCCGAAGTGGCGGCCCTCGGCAGTTTTTCCATGACACTTCGCGCAGTTTTTTTGAAAGATGGGGTTCGCGGTCAAGTTAGCGCTGGCCGCCGGTTGAGCGGAGAGTGCCATCGTCGCGACCGACAAGAAGAAAATGAAGAATGCAATTGTGGATCGGTAGGCTTTCATACGACCTCGTCAAATGGAATAAAAGTCTTGGATGCGCGAGCGAGACAACAGGGTTCTGCCAGCAGGAGGCGCTTGCGAGCGCACTCCCAGGGCATTCTAATCCGACAAAAACCACCTCGAAGCCAAGGTAGGATTTCCCGACCGCTGGCAACCAGCCTTTCGAGGTGCAGCATCCAACCTAACAAACCGGCCAAGACGCCCGTTCCATGGGTCTTCTCGACATACAAATCTTTACGGAAAGCCAGGAGTCCCGCTAAGGCTTCTGTTGCTCTACTTACTTAAACAATGCCCATTCCTGAACTGCTCACGACAGATGCCTACGCTGACCATGTGAATCCTCAGTGGGTCAAGCTCCTCGGTTTGCTGGAAATGAACGTGAGTTACGAACGATGCCTGGGAGCGGAGTTGTTCACCGCCGCCGGCCGTCGCATCGTCGATTTTCTTTCCGGTTACTGCGTCCACAATGCAGGCCACAACCACCCCGCAATTATCGACGCGCTCAAAGAGGAATTGGATCGGTTTGGTCCGGTGATGCTGCAGAGCAACGTCGCGGAACTTGCAGGCGAACTTGCGGGGCGTCTCTGTGGACTGGCTGGCGGCGGACTGACCAAGGTCTTCTTCGCGAGTTCGGGTAGTGAAGGTGTGGAAACGGCGATCAAGTTCGCCCGAGCGCATACCGGCCGCGTTGGATTGCTCTCCTGCGACCGCGCCTTCCATGGCCTGACCTGCGGCGCGTTATCGCTCATGAACGGCGACTACTGGCGCAAAGGCTTCGGCCCGCTTCTTCCCGAGACGGCATTCGTGCCGTTCGGTGATCTTGCCGCGCTCGAGAAAGAATTGGCGACCCAGCGCTACGCCGCATTCTTCGTTGAGCCGATTCAAGCGGAGGGTGGTATTCGCGTCCCCGGGCCAGAATATCTGAGAGATGCCCAGGCTCTGTGCCGACGCTACGGAACGCTTCTGGTGGCCGACGAAGTGCAGACGGGAATGTTTCGCACCGGACCGTTTCTGGCGTCGCATCACTTCGGAATCAAGCCCGACATGGTTGTGCTGGCCAAGGCCTTGAGTGGGGGGCTGGTGCCGGTGAGCGCGGTGCTCATGCCGGACGAAATACATCGCTCGGTGTTCAGTTCGTTCAAGCGCTCGATCGTCCACGCCTCCACGTTCAGCGAAAACAGCCTGTCCATGCGGGCCGGGTTGGCGACGCTCGCGGTGCTCGAAGGCGAAAGGCTGGGTGAGCGCGCAACCGAGGTTGGCATGGAGCTGCAACAGAAATTAGAGGAAGCGCTCAGCGGCTACGAGATGGTGAAAGAAGTCCGGGGCCGGGGATTGCTACTGGGCATCGAGTTTACCGCTCCGCGGCGATTCGCGCTGCGAGCTCCATTCGAGGCGTTCACCCGAATTCATCCCGCCATGTTCGGACAAATTTTGGTGATGCGGCTGTTCCGCGACGGAATCCTCACACAGATTTGCGGGAATGATTTCATGGTGTTGAAGGTCGCGCCGCCGCTGGTGGTCACTCCGCAGCAGGTTGACGAATTTGTCTCGGCCATCCACGAGGTTGTTGATTTTGCGCACCATCCGGGAGCCTTCTGGTCCGAAGCCTTAGGCCTGGCGCGGAGAGCGATCGCGTGAAGCCAGCTACAGACGTCTTCATAATCGGCGGTGGCCCCGCTGGATTGGCAGCGGGCATCGCGGTGCGCCAGCAAGGCCTCGAAGTTGTGGTAGCCGACGGCGCCCGCCCGCCCATCGACAAGCCCTGCGGCGAAGGTCTGATGCCCGACGGTTGCGCAGCACTCGCGCAGTTGGGAATCTCGGTTCCCGAAGAACTCTCGCGCCCTTTTCGCGGCATCACCTTTATTAGCGGCGGCTTGCGCGCGGAAGCGAATTTTCCCACGGGCACCGGCATCGGCGTGCGCCGCACTGTTCTGCACCGCCTCATGGTTGAACGGGCGGAGGCCGCGGGTGTTTCCCTGCTCTGGAAAACGCCAGTGACGGCCTTGCATGCCGAAGGCGTACTGCTCGGGCAGGAGTTGGTGCGTTCCCGCTGGATCGTCGGTGCGGATGGCGGCCACTCCCTGGTCCGGCGCTGGGCGGGCCTTGACCGCTTCCTCTGCGATCGCACGCGCTTCGCGTTCCGCCGCCACTACCGCATTGCTCCCTGGACCGATTCCATGGAACTTCACTGGGGCCCGAAGTGCCAGATTTATGTCACGCCGGTCGCAGACGATGAAATCTGCGTGGCCCTGGTTTCCGGTGATCCGCATCTGCGCCTGGACGCCGCACTGCCTGCGTTTCCAGAATTTGCTGCGCGGCTGCGCGATGCCGAACCGTCCTCCGCCGAGCGCGGCGCGACCTCTTCCACTCGGAAACTGCGTCAGGTCTATCAGGGCCGCGTTGCCCTGGTCGGAGATGCCTCAGGCGCGGTTGATTCCATCACCGGCGAGGGTCTATGCCTCACCTTCCGTCAGGCGCAGGTTTTAGCGGAGTGCTTTGTCAGAGGTGATTTGCGCCGCTATCAGAAAGAGCACAGAAAACTGGCGCGTCGGCCCGCCATGATGGCCGGCTTGATGCTTACGCTAGATTGGAAAACTTCTCTGCGGCAGCGCGTGATGCGCGCCTTCGATTCCGATCCCCGCCTCTTCAGCCGCATGCTGGCCATGCATGTCGGAGCCCTGTCGTCGCTAGACTTCGCGATCAACGGACTTTCTCTGGGATGGCACTTGGTGACTGCCTGAATCTGCTTTTGGCGCGCGGGCGTCCCCGCCCGCGACTACCAGCGGCTCTCAACTCTTAGTACACTCCCCAGAGTGGGCTGACATGGGGTCTACACACCCGCTTGAAAATATGCCTTTACTTCGTTCCGCCTGAAGAAAAACAGCCACCGGAGTCCAATTGTGATCGGAATCAGAAACAGCAGTGTAGAGGTAGTTCTTAAGATCATCAGCGTCCAGCGGGAGACATCCCCTCCCGGCATGAGCAGGAATGCCACGATTCCGAAGACACCAAACACCGAAAGAAGTCCGCTGAAGATCAGAGCAGAGATGCGAGCCCAGCGCCACGCCCGCAACAGTCCGATTCCGGTAGCCAGGCCCCAGCCAGCAAGTAGAAGCGTCCAAACCATATTGTCGTGGTAGAACCTTCCCATTTCTCCGTGTCCTCCCGACTGGGCTGCGAAACTAAATATCCCGAAGACGGCGAAGGCATTGAAAATAATAGCCAGATAGCCCGTTCTTTTGATCTTCCCGAAGTAGTCGACCGTCGCCTTCGTCGCAGGATTGAAGCGCATAATTTGAGGAACTTTACTATGCGCTAAAGACGGTCCGGAATGCGACTCAAATTTCTAACACTCAAATTTCTAACTGCTGAAAAATCGTCATCTCACGAACATTAAGCATTCTCTACTCCACCTCTTCTCCCCACTCCACCGTCCGCTGCTGACGGCTGCTCTTATGCGCCAGCATCACCGCCCGCATCGTGCGCAGCGCCTGCTCCGGCGTAACATCCAGCGGAGCCTTTTTATCGATCGCATCCCGCACATTCTCGTAGAATCCGCGATAATCTCCCCGCTCCGTTTTCACTCTCACGCTCGGCTCGCCCACCAGGCTCAGCGTGCCCCACAGACTCTCCGGTTCTTCTCCCCAATCCGCGCCCCAATCGGTTCCTTCCGGGACATTCTCCCCGCGCAGCCGAGCTTCTTGCGGATCCATTCCATACTTCATGAACGTTCCCTTCGTTCCGTGGATCAGGAAATGCGGTCCCGGCGCAAACGCGATGATGCGCGCCCGCCCCATTGCCCGCAGCCCGGGATGCTCCAGGCAAACGTCGAACGAATCATCGACCTGCGAAGTCTCCCGCTGGCAAAACGCCGATGCCGTAATTGCTTTTGGCTCCCCGAACAACACCAGCGCCTGGTCGATCACATGCGGCCCCAGATCAAACAGCACCCCAGCGCCCGGCTGGTCGGCGCGCTCCCGCCACGCGTTCGCTTTCGGCTGCGGACGAAAGCGGTCAAACCGGCACTCATATTCCGCAATTTCGCCCATCCTGCCCGACGCTACAATTTTTTTCACCGTTAAGAAATCGCCATCCCACCTCCGGTCCTGATACACCGTGATCAGCCGCCCGCGCTCCCGCGCCAGCCCCACCAGCTCTTCAGTCTCCGCCAGCGTCGGCGCAAATGGCTTGTCCACCACCACGTCCCGCCCCGCAAGCAAACATGCCCGCGCCAGTTCGAAGTGCGAATCGTTTGGCGTCGCGACCACGCATAGCTGGATTTCTCTATCTGAAAGCAATTCCTCCAGCGACCGCGCCACCCGAATCCCTGGATACTTCTCGTGCGCTCTCGTTCCCCTGCGCTCCACAATGCACGCCAGCTCCATCCCCGGCACAGCACGGATCACCGGAGCGTGAAATGCCTGCCCCGCCAGCCCAAATCCAATCAATCCCACGCGTACCATCGAAAACTCCTTGGTTTCTTGCCTCTATCTACCACAACCCCAGCAGCCCTTTACAGCTTTTTGCCGATAGTGGGGCAGCGCGCTAAATCGTATAACGGATAAGTGATTTGGCGGTAGTTGGATTCGCCAGTTTAAAATCGATACGCGCCCAGGAGGCGGTGAATGCGATTCGGACCTTTTCTGATGATTGCACTGTTGCTGATCATTCTGTGGGCGGGTGGCTTTCTGATGTTCCACGTAGCCAGCGGGCTCATTCACCTGCTGCTGCTGTTCGCGGTCGTCTCTTTTGTGGCCCACCTGTTTATGGGGTCAAGGACCGCGTAGATTTTTTCGGGCTGGGCTGATCGGACGGATGCTAACCGGCTCCGTTGCCTTCAGCCTCTGCCCTTTAGCCCTAACACCGGCGACAGCACACCACCTCTCAGCGCGCTGCGGCTAAACGGCCGTAAAACTCGCAGAGGTGGTTGCTTTTTTGAATGTTGTTCTCACGTCTTACGGTCCTTCACCCGCCGCACAAACTTCAGCCCTGACCATACGTCTGTCACTGCGCACACCTTCACGTCGACCAGCCCCGCGTCGAGTCCAATCCCGCGCACCACATTCTCGTCCAGATCAGTTGCCACGCCAGAACTCTTCTTCGGCCAGCTCACCCACAACATTCCCGCCGGAGCCAGCGCCTTCTCGATCCGTGCAAACTCCTTCGCCAATTCCGCGCCAGACTTGCTGAAAATCATCGCGAAATCGAGTGCGGGACCATCTTTCACGACCGCGCATTCCGCCAAAGCCTCGCGCAATTCCGCGCGCACCTCCGCCGGAGCATTCGCCAACTGCGCGCGAAATCCCGCCTTGATCCCCAATTTTGTCGGAAGTGGTGTTCCCGAATATCCCGGCATTGCTATGCTGCCCGCGAAGAAACGATTGGATTCGTCTCAAGCTAGAAGCCAGAAGCCGCCTTACTGCGCTGGCGCGTAGTATCCTCGCCGCGCCCTTACCCGGAAGCTTTTCCGGTCATTGGCCACAACCTCGATCGTGCGGAAATGGCCGTCCGCTTTGAAGTCGGCTGGCTGATAGGCGACTGCGTACTGGCTGCGCAGCTCATCCTGAATCTCGGCGAACGCGTTGGCTACATCACGAATCTGGAATGGCGCAAATGCGCGTCCCCCTGTAGCGTCGGCAATCCGCTCCAACACCTTGTCGCCCGCTCCTTTGGTTCCGCTCACGTTGGTGCTGATCGTGTACACAATGGCTTCCGCCCGCTGCGCCATCTCGATGGCTTCCTCGCGGGTTACGTGGCTCTGGTTATCGTCTCCATCGCTCAATAGAATAATCGCCCGCCGCGTCGGCCCGTTTGGCGGTTTCTTCAGCAGTTTGTCCCGGCAAGCATAATAGAGGGCATCGTACATGGCGGTGCCGCCACCAGGACGCAATGAGCGCACTCCGCGTCCCAGCTTTTCCGTATCATCGGTGAAATCCTGCGTCACCTCCGGAGTGGCGTCGAACCCAACCACAAATGCCAGGTCATAACGCTTACGCACCGTCTGATTCAAAAATTCAATCGCCGACTCCTGCTCGAACTTGAACCGGTCCCGCACCGAACTGCTGGCGTCGATCAGCAATCCCACTTGCAAGGGCAGATTCGTCTCGGCGTGGAAACTGCGGACTTCCGTCACCGGCTTGCTGTCGTCCACAAAGCGGAAGTCGTTCTTCTTTAAGTCGGTTACCCGCTTCCCGTGTTTGTCCGTCACCGTGAAAACAACATTTACTTCGTTGGTGCCGACTCTGATCTTAGGGATCCCGGCCGAATCGTTCCCCGTGTCGTCCGAACCCTGCTCGGAATTCTGGGTGGTGGCAGGCGGGGCCGCCGGCGTCGTTCCCGTCTGAGCCATGAGGCATGGGCAGAGTGCCGCCAGCAGCAACAGGAACGCAACCCATCGCCCTGCTGCGCTGACCGGGATGTTTCGAGTAGAGATGCCCTTCATCTAATTGCTTATTATATCTGCAAGTGCCGCAAGCGATTCTGCCGTGACTTGCAACTCGCTCTTGCCTTGAAAAGGCGCGGCTTTCAGCCGCGCTTTGAAAGCTTTCTGTTTTTGGGTGGCGCAGCGCTTTCAGCGCTGCGATAGTTCTCCAAATGATTCCGGACTTTAGCTCCCGAGCTAACCTATGCCGAAACTCACTCCTCCACCTTCCTCAAAAACTCCCTCAACTCCTCCGGCAACTCACTCTTCAATGCCACCGCTAGCCCCGTCCTCGGATGACTAAACTCCAACTCCGCCGCATGCAGAAAATTCCGTCTCAACCCAATCACTCGATTTTTCCCTCGCGCCTGCCGCGGTGCTCCGTACGTCGTATCGCCCACCACAGAGTGGCCCATCGCTGCCACATGCACTCGAATCTGGTGCGTTCGCCCGGTATCGATCTTCACCTCCAGCAAACTAAATTTCCCAAACTTCGTATCGAGCCGCCGGACCACGCGATAATGCGTTACCGCCGCCCGTCCGCCCTCCAGTTTCGTGGTCATGCGCGTGCGCCGCACCCGGTCCCGGCTGATGCTCTGCGCCAGCGTTCCCGAATCTTTTTTTACCCACCCATGCACCAGCGCGACATATTTCTTCTTCACTTCCCGCGCCGCAAACTGCGCGCTCAGCTTGCGGTGCGCGTCATCGTTTTTAGCCACCACAATCAACCCGCTGGTCTCCTTATCCAGACGATGCACAATCCCCGGCCGCAAATCTCCGCCGACCCCAGACAAATTGCCCAGATGATGCAGCAGCGCATTCACCAGCGTGCCGCGATTGCGCGCATCGTCGCTCGCGCCCGCCCCCGCATGCACCATCATCCCCGCCGGCTTGTTGATCACCGCCAGATCGGCATCCTCATAAACAATGTCGAGCGGAATCTCCTCCGCGATAGCCTTGAGCGGCGCCCGATGCGCCTCGCCCAGCACGCGGATACGCTCCCCGCCGCGCAACTTCAGCGAAGCCTTCGCCGCCACGTCGTTCACCAGCGCCTTGCCTTCCGCGATCATTTCCTGCACCCGCGCTCGGCTCACGCCATCAAGCCGCGCCGCAAGAAACTGGTCCAGCCGCTTGCCGGAATCTACAGCCGTGACCGAGATGAGAATGGGAAATGATTCCGGCATCCGCTGGAGGATACTACAGGGCAGCTAAACTCGATTGGATCCCCGCCGAAGTCATCTATGATCCTACCGTCGCGCCACGAAAGATCATGTCTATAGCCGACTTTTATTGGACACCTTCGGGCGGAGTCGTTACCTATGAATGAGTGGGTTACGGATCAGATGAGATTCGCGCCCGTGATGGTTGCCGTGTCTCAGGCGCCTCGGAGCTTTATCTGAGTTCGAGTCCGCTAAGACCAAAGCGTAGTCGCACCGCGTTCGTGACCCGCTTGGAAAGGACGTGGCTCGCTCGTAAACGGCCGAGCTTTTGGAATAGGGGTTTGCCTGTATTGCTTCAATTCTCTGCGCGGAGTTACATCAACAGATCAACGGCTTATCGTGCCACCCACGAGGATCATCGTGGGACAGCAGTTCGCAATTCTGACTGAGATTCCGATCTCAGTGACTTTATGTAGGTCAGAAATGGTTGCGCCAACTACGCGTGGGCGCGGAAAAAGTTTATGAGCCAACTCCGCGCCCCGCTGCAACGAATCGATCGGGATGAATCTGGCACCGAGATTACGGTCCTCAATGGCAGCGTGACTTTATGGATGATCCCAACGTCGAAAAACTGCGCGATGAACTTACACGGCTCATGCTGGAGCATATTGAGAGTATGAAAACACGAACGTTTTTGGGAATCGGACCGGAAGACGTACGCCGGGAAAAGGAACGATTGCAGCGCATCCGTGAGGTTTCCGCCGATTTTTTGGAAGCGTTAAAGAGAATCATCCAGTAGCTTTTCGGCACGGCGGCTCTACATGACCCTGTCCCTCGAAACGTTCTCGGGTATTTTTGGCAACCGGTGGCCTCGACCCCGGATCGTTCGTGAAAGGAAAGCCCATGGCGGAAAAGCCGACCGTAAAACTGCCGGGAACGGTAGAAAAAGTCATCAAACCCTCGCATCCTGGTCAACCGGAAAAGGTGCAGATCGAGGTCGAAGGTGCGGATGATATGTACCGCGAAATCCGCATCGAAAATTCACTCACCGCCGAAAATGGCGAGCAGGTGCGGCTCAAGAAAGGTGCCGAAGTCGACGTTACCGTGGAGGCCGATCGAGAAGCGACAAACCCTAAGAAAAAATAACTGAATACTTGCGCCTTAGCGCGATGTGCTCAACGCCGGCACCGCCTTCGCGCCCGGCCTTAGCCACCAGATTAACCCGCCTCCGATTACCAGCCCAATCGCGATCAACTGCGTGCCTGACATTGCCCCGCCAAACACCGACCCGCGCCCCGGATCGTCACGCAAAAATTCCAGAAAGAACCGCGCCACTCCATAGATAAACAGAAATGCGCCGAATACCTGGCCATCGAATTTCCTGCGCTTCAGCAGCCACATCAGAAAAACAAAATTGGCAAACTCCACCGCCGCCTCGAACAATTGCGTCGGTTCCAGCGGCACCTTCAGCGGAGTGCCCGCAATCTGATTCGCCAGCGGATTATGAAACACCACGCCCCAGAAATGATGCGTCTCTTTCCCGTAGCAGCATCCCGCCGCGAAGCAGCCGATGCGCCCAATCGCGTGTCCCAGCGCCAGCCCCGGAGCAAACGCATCGCAGGTTCCGAGCGCGGGCATGTGATGCCTGCGCACATACCACGCCGCCGCCGCAAACGCCGCAATCAATCCGCCGGAAAAAACTCCCCCAGCCTGCAGCGTGGTAACGCTGAAAATCTCTCCCGGATGCGCCCGATAGTAGCTCCACTCATTAATGACGTAGAGCACCTTCGCGCCCACAATCCCGCACAGCACCACGAGAATCCCCAGGTTCCATGCCTTCTCGCCATTAATCCCCAGCCGCTCGGAATTGCGCACGCTGATCCATAACCCGAGCAGCACTCCCAGCGATACCAGGAAGCCGTAAGTCGGCAGAAAGAATTTCCCGAAATGCACTAATTGCGGATACACAGTAGTTGGATGCAGGAACTACAGACTTTGTTCCAACCTCAGTCTAGCAGGAGTGCATGTGTGGTCGCGGGCGACTCGCCCGCGATGCGCGTACAGCAGTCTCAGCCTGGAAGATGAATCTGTCTTTACCGCGAGCCCTCAAGACTGAAGAATTCAGCCCCAGAAAAAAATCAAGCCGACCCACTGTGCCGTGTGACGGGCCGAGAATGAACCGTCAGGTAGACGTTGGGAACCCGCCGAGACCCTTTAGGCATCTCCGCATGACGGAGCGTCGCACACCGGATCCTAGTTCGAGTCGAGTCCCCGTTCATTCAGCATTGGTTCAAAAATCGGTTACCGCCATCACCAACCCCGCAGGCCGGCTTTCACTTGTGATGCTAGGAGAACTCCCCGCAAATTAGCAATAGCCAACCCGCAAATAGTTGGCAGACTACTTGCATCCAAAGTAATCACACCATCAAAGTTTCATCTTGTGATTTTGCCCGCCGCGGCGCCCGGATTCAGGGTGGCGTCGCAGCCTGTGATCCTAGCGCTGCCGCAGGTGATTCTGGAGTGTACCGACGCGGCTTGTGTCTTTGGCTGGCGCAGCGCCCGAATTCTGGCTAGCACAGCAGCTTGCGCTTTTGGGTGGCGCAGCGTTGAGGTGCTCACTTCGCCCCCGCCGCCCAATAACTACTGCGAGCCAGCACCGTGCGATCCCCCGCATCCCGCAACCGCACCCGCAACTGATGCAACCCGGCATGCGGACTCCTCGGCTCAATGTTCAACAAATAACGGCTGTGCAAATGATTGCTGAAGTCGATCATCCGCAAATCAAAATTCTTTCCGGTCGCAAACATCTCGTACTCGCCTCCGGTCATCGACGCCACGGTCTTCGGCATATTCTTCTTCATTGCCTCCGCCGCCATCAGCAGCGGCGCCAGCAAATCCGGGGACGGATTCATCTCGTTCTTGTTATTCCCCCGCATCGTGTCCAGAATGTTTGAGCGTGACGGCGAGAACGCCAGCGCATACACCGCCGTGCTGCTCTGCCCAATTTCCGCGACCACGTCCTCCACCTTCGCCGCGCTGCCATGGTCGCGGGTTTCGCTGATCAGCAACAGCACTCGCTGCCGCTCCTTCGGAACCTGCTCCAGCATCTTGACCGAGTAATCCACCGCATCCAGAATCGCCGCCCCGCCATCTCCCGGCTCTAACTCCTTCATCGTCCACGCAATTTTGTCTGAACTCCCGGTAAAATTCTGCGCGGTTTGCACCTGGCTATCGAACTCCACAATCGCCACGGCGCCACGTCCCTCCGCGACCAGCGGATCGAGCATCACACTCAGCCCCCGCATCCGCGGAAACTCATAGTTGGCCCGCCGCCCGCGCTGAATCGCGATCACCATCGATACCGGCTGCCCCTCCGCCACTTCATCCAGATGCACCGTCTGCTCCTCGCCATCGTCCTCCACAATGAAATCCTTCGCGCCAAGCCCGTACACAGCTTCGCCTTGCGCGCTTTTCACCAGCGCGGGGATCAGCACCACGTTGGATTGAGTATGGAGAGTTGTTTCCTGGGAAATAGCGACGCCAGCGAACATCGCCAGCAAAAGAAGATGGATTCCGGCCCGCGCCAGGCTATCCCGCCTTGCGATTCTCGTTTTCGCGCAACACTTCATCCAGCGCATCTGCTAATAGATGCGCCCGCTTCTGGTATTCGGTTGCCCCGCCATCCTTAGTCCGCTTCAAAAGATGATACTCATCCGCAATATTCAGGGCCGCCAGCACCGCCAGCCGCACCGTATCAATCGTATTCGTCGCCTCGGCCACCGCCCGCATCTTCGCGTCCACGTACTCCGCCAGCTTCAAAATGTATTCCGGATCCGACCCGCGCAGGTTATACCCCTGGTCAAAAATCTCCACCCGCACGCTGCCACTCTGCGTGTCCTTCACCGTCGAATCCTTAGTAGCCGTAGCCATAAGCGTTAACCTTAGCCATCCGGAGACTGGTTGTCATTCCGAGCGCCAGCGAGGAACCTTGGTTTCAGCGTCCATCTGCTACGCTCCTCGCACCCATCAAGAAAGCCAACATCTGGCGAAGCCTGAGCTAGTAGCCAGAAGCTAGCAGCTGCTCTAACTCGCCCGTTCCTCCGCAATCGACTCGATCTGCTCCAGCATCTTCTCCACACGCCCGCGAATCTCTTCCCGCTCTTTTCTCAACTGCACCGCTTCGCGCCGCAGCGCGACCAGCTGCTCGTCACGCTCCTCCAGTTGCTGACGCACCCGCTGCGCATCGCGTTCCGCCGCCGCCTGCGCCTGCCGCGACGCCTTATACCTCTCGATAGTGCGATAAACTTTGTCTTCCAGCGCCTCAAAATCGTCTGCCGCAACCTGCTCGGTCACTTGTTCCACCGCATTCAAAGCCATGATTGCACTTTCCCTGAAAGAATTCCAAACTTTTCCGCAGTATACTCCACATCCTTGTGGATCAAGCATAGCCCGTTAGTGCAGGGGCACAGTGAAATTCGCTATAATCCCCGCATGAAACATTCAGCGCTCACCCTAATCGCCCTCACCGTCGTTTTCGCCATCACCGCGCTGCCGAGCGCGGCGAAAACCGTAGTCAAACTCAAAGACGCCCAAGGCAAGGACATAGGCACGGTCGTCTTGTCGCAGCAGGGATCAGGTGTTGACTTGCAGCTTCATCTTCACGATCTTCCGCCGGGCGAGCACGCCATCCACTTTCACCAGACCCCCAAGTGCGATGCCCCGGACTTCAAATCAGCAGGCGCGCATTTTAATCCTGAAGGCAAAAAGCATGGCTTCGACAGTCCGGAAGGCCACCACGCCGGCGATATGAAGAACTTTACGGTTGATGCGAAAGGCAAAGCCGATGCGAAGGTCGAGGACAAAGACGTAACCCTCGGCGACGGCGCCAATTCGCTATTCAGCAATGGCGGCACCGCGATCGTCATCCACGCCAAAGCCGACGATTACAAGACTGATCCCTCGGGCGCTTCCGGCGACCGCATCGCCTGCGGCGCAGTCACAAAGTAAGAAGCGAAGTGGCAGAATCACGCGGTGCGGGCGCCCTCGCCCGCGCGCCATTAAAGATGAATCATGTGGCGCGGGCACTCCTGCCCGCGAGCCTTTGAGGATGATTCTGGGTGGCGCAGCGCTTCGGCGTTGCCATAATCTCTCGTCGACAGGATGGGCTTTAGCCCCTGGGTAAGTCTCGAAGCTCCTACCTTCGCAACTTCCCCAACTTCTCTGCCGCCGCATCCAGCGTCTCCAACTTCTTGCAGAAAGCAAACCGCACCTGCCGCGCCCCATCCCGCGGATCTCGATAAAAACTCGATCCCGGCACCGCCGCTACTCCAATGTCTTTAACCAGGTACTGGGTGAACGCAACCTCATCCTCAAATCCAAATTCAGAAATATCCGTCATTACGTAATACGCTCCTCGCGGGCGAAAGCACTTGAACCCTGCCCGCTCCAGCGCCGGAATCAAGTGATCCCGCCGCACCCGGTATCCCTCGGCCAGCTTCGCATAATATTCCGCGGGCAAACTCAACGCCGCCGCGCCCGCCTCTTGCAGCGGTGCCGGCGCTCCGACCGTCAAAAAATCGTGCACCTTGCGGATCGCACTCGTAATCTTCTCCGGCGCAACCGCCCATCCCACGCGCCAGCCCGTCACGCTGTAGGTCTTCGACATTCCGTTGATCGTCACCGTCCGCTCCCGCATTCCGTCGAGCGACGCCATCGAAATGTGCTCGGTCCCGTCATACACAATGTGCTCGTAAATCTCATCCGTTATGGCAAGCACATCGAACTCAACGCACAGATCGCGAATCAATTCCAGTTCTGCTCGCGTAAACACCTTGCCAGTCGGGTTGTTGGGGGTATTGAGGATGATGGCCTTCGTGTTCTTATCAAACGCCGCGCGCAATTCTTTCTCATCGAAAGTCCACTCGCCGCCCTCGTTCACCGGAGGCCGCAGCTTCACAAACCGCGGACGCGCCCCGCTCAACACCGAATCCGGCCCGTAGTTCTCATAAAACGGTTCGAAGATCACCACCTCATCGCCCGCATTGCACACCGCCAGCAAAGTTGAAATCATCGCCTCCGTCGATCCGCAACACACCGTGATCTCTTTTTCCGGATCGACGGACATCCCCTGCCAGACGCCCATCTGCCGCGCGATGGCGTTGCGCAAATTCTTCGCGCCCCAGGTAATCGCATACTGATTCACATCGGCGTCGATGGCCACGCGCGCCGCCTGCTTGATCTCCGCCGGAGCCGAAAAATCCGGAAACCCCTGCGCCAGATTTACCGCCCCATAAAGCATCGCTTGCCGGGTCATCTCCCGGATCACCGACTCGGTAAACTGCGCAACCTTGTTGCTGAGAAAATGCTTTGGTTGGGTGGATAAAGAAGAAATAACATCCGCCATAGCTGGCAGATTAGCACACGCTCACTGACGCGAGCAGCACCGTGGGAGAGCGGCACTTTCAGCGCCGCGGAAGTGATTAAACTGAACCGGGCTTTAGCCCCTGAGAGCCGCGACACGGCGGCCTCACACCCGCTGCACTCCCCCCAACCCCTTCAACGCCTCAATAATTTGCCCAGACCACTGTGCAATCCGCTCATCCCGCAGCGTCCCTTCATCCGACTGCAGCCGCGCCCGGAGCAGAATCGAATATTTTCCCGCCGGAATCGCTCCGCCGCGAAAAATCTCCACTGGTCTAAATTCACGCAACTCCGCGATATCCAAATTGGCCACTGCCTTCCGCATCTCGAGGAAAGATATCTCATCGGCAAAAATGAAGGAGAAATCGCGCTCGACTGCCGGATATTTTCCGAGCGGCCTGAAACGCACTGGACGCGATCCGAAAGAATGCAACTGCTCAAGATCGAACTCCGCTAGAAATATGTCCTGCCGCAGCTTCCGCGCTGCCGCTACCTCTGGATGAATTTGTCCAAACTGCGCCACTACAGTGGCATCAATTCGTGCCAGAGCTGACCGTCCAGGATGAAAATAATCCGCGGTGGTGTTCCGGTCGTAACTCACGTACCCGGCAAATGCCGATAATACGCA
>JAUTWY010000459.1 GCA_030838305.1 Acidobacteriaceae bacterium | reverse complement strand
CTGCGCAAAAATCCAGATTGCCCGGTGTGCGGCACGCTTCCCACCGTGACCAAGCTGATAGACTACGACCAATTCTGCGGCATTCGCGGGGAGGAAAAACCGGTGGGAGCAGGAATTCCGGAAATTCAAGTCGAAGAACTGAAACGCCGTCTGGATGCGAAAGAGGATCTCTTTGTCCTCGATGTGCGCGAGCCTCACGAATATCAAATATCCAATCTCGGCGGATATCTCATCCCGTTGAACGACCTGCCCAAGCGCGTGAACGAACTCGACTCCAGCCGGGAAATCGTCGTCCACTGCAAGATGGGTGGACGCAGCGCGAAAGCCGTCGAGTTCCTCCAGCAGTCTGGCTTTAGGAAGGTTCACAACCTCGCCGGCGGAATCAACGCCTGGGCGGAGCGCGTCGATCCCAAGGTGCCGAAGTACTGACACCCGCGCGGGAAGCGGACCTTCGACTTCGATTTGAAATGGCGCGACTTCCAGTCGCGCCGCGAAGTCCGACCGAGATCAGCAACGGCTTTTAGCCGGCGCGTTTTCGCTCAGCGGTTTTCCACAGAAAATTTTGTGTGCCTGTGACATCTGACCTTTCCTTCCATAGGCCAACTTTCCTAATCTGGGAATGTAGGTGCCGGATGTACAGCCGCGCGGTCCTAGGAAAACGCCCGTCCCCCGCAGCCTCCCCATGCGAGTGAGGACAGAGGAACATCTGATCAGGGCTACAGATAGGCTACCCTGGATAGCCCAGGGCTGACGCCCGTTGTTGGTGGTGATCACTATCATTTAAAAGACGAAGCAATACACGGCAGGATCGGAAAAAGAAACATGGAGACCAGCGAAGAGATTCTGGACAAAGTAACGAGAGTCGCCGCGAGGAAGACGGCGCGGCCCTGTCCATGACTTGGACTAGATTGACCCGCTGGCGGTCGGTCGTCCCCCAATATTTCCTGGCCTCGAAGACTTCAGCCGTGCCGTAGATACCCACTCCCACGCCTCGTCTTCGGGCCCTACCGCGCCCTCTGATCGAACGTTTGACATTGTTCTTGAAGGCGACTGCTGCGCAGATTTGCGTTGACATCTTTTCCGCCAAGGGGATAATGACTTGTCCCGCAGAGATTTTCCCCTTAAGCATTCTCAACATAGTTGTGGGCGGAGGTAGCGGTGAAAAGTCATGGGTGTGTGCTGGCGTTGCTATCTCTATTTCTATTTCTAAGTTGCTCTTCAGTTGCTCAGACAGCAGACCCTCAAACTCCCGCTACTGCGCAACAACCCGCCGAGCAAGCGGCACCGCAGCCGGGGAGTCAGAATTCGAATGTTACGTCGGCGAAGGGATTTGTCCTCGAAGAGGGAACGCCCGTGAAACTGCGCATCAATCGCACCGTCTCCTCCGCCGATGCTCATACCGGCGATACGGTGGACTTTGAAGTTCTGGAGGACATCAGCGTAAATGGTACTCCCGTCATTTCAAAAGGAGGACTGGCCTTCGCGACGGTGACTGAAGCGCAGGCGAAGAGGAGAATGGCTCGTGGCGGAAAGCTCGACATTAACATCGACTATGTAAAGCTGCTGAGCAGCGAAAAGGCGCCTCTGCGAGCCGTCAAGGATGTTAAGGGTGGCGGTCACACGGGAGCCATGGTGGGTGGAATGGTGGCAACGGGCATTCTCTTCTTCCCTGCCGCTCCTTTCTTTCTCTTCATGCACGGCAAAGACATCACGATTCCCAAGGGAACAGAGGTCACAGCGTACGTCAATGGAGATATGAAGCTGGACATCGCGAAATTTCAGTCGGCCACGGCGGCGACCGGCCCCACCCCGAGCGCTGTCTCAGTAACAAGCAAGCTTCAGCTAGTGTCTGATCCGCCGGGCGCCGACGTTGAGGTCGATGGCAATTTTGTGGGCAACACGCCTTCCGACGTACAAGTCACAGAAGGCGAGCACACCGTCTCGCTGAAGAAAACGGGATTCAAAGACTGGGAGCGCAAACTCAAGGTCAGCAGTGGCAGCAGCGTCCATCTGAACGCCGAGTTGGAGAAGGCCGCGAATCCATAAGTAAATGATGAAGCCCCAAAATCCATCAACCACTTAATCACTCAATCACTAAGGGGGCCATTGGCTCCCCTTAGTGATTGAATTCCCCAATTGCAGTTACTTGCTCGAACCTGCCTGCATGCCGTCGCTGGCCTCGCCTAGCTCGATGGCGAATTTCTTTCCCTGGAACCGGACACCGGCCAGGGTGTTTGGTCCGCTATCGTTCTTGCGGGTTACTGCTGCGTCGTTCGGGGATGGCGTTTGCAGGTCCACCACATGCGCGGGCACTTTTGCCAGCACGTTCTTGCCTTGCATGATGCTTAGCTCGACATTGGGGCCGCTGCCTTCCCACTGTACTTTGTACTCGCCCGGTTTCAGCGTGGTTCCGTTGACTAGAACTGGATTGTTAAGCTGCAGGCTGGCCTTGGTAGCTGCAGAGGCACTCGATGCCAACAATAATGCCAACCCCATCACCAAGCTTTTCGACACTGTCGCGAACTTCATGACTGCTCCTTTTTTCTTCCCTGAATCTCGTCGGGGAACGGTTGGGGCGGCCCGGTTCACGACTTGCGCGAGAAAACCTTTGTGTTTTGCCGCGAATCGCCTACAATGCAACCGCCGGGGTTCAGCCGACACGCCGCAACGCCTGTCGCGCTGTGCACGGGGGTTCTCTCACCTGGGCCGCCAAACCGAGAGTGAGGGAATCCCCTAAACCCCGCAAAATTGATTTCCGAAAAATCCGGCCTGCTTCACCTCCGCACTGCTCCCCATGCTACGAAGGCGCCTCACCGAAAGTTCCACGCGTTTCTGGTAACTTCCGATTACACCCATATGGACGAATCGCGCGCACTTCCGGTAGCAAGAAAGCGCAATCAATTCGTTCTCAAAGCGTGGAACAACAACCGTGTGTTCTGTCTGGAATCAAAACGGAACTATTTTCTTGTGGTTTGCGTATTCACGGGTGTCGATATTTATCTAGAACGTTGTTCCAGGCAATTCGTCTGATCTTCGGGCATAAGTCAATGGGAGGCGCTTTCGAGCGAACCGAACCGTGATCGAACTTTTTCATCTTCGCAAAGAGTACGACAATGTGCTGGCCGTGGATGATTTGGACTTGACGATTCCGCAAGGAGAAATCTATGGCTTGATCGGCCCAAATGGTGCGGGCAAGACAACCACGATCCGCATGACCTGCGGTCTACTGGCGCCCACGATGGGCCGCGCACTGGTGGCGGGTGTGGATGTGGCGCGCGAACCAGAAAAGGCGCAACAACATATTGGATATCTCTCCGACTTTTTTGCCGTGTATGAAGATTTGAAGGTGTGGGAGTATCTCGACTATTTTGCGCACGCTTACAAAATGCCGGAGAGTGACATTCCGGCGCGGGTCACCGAAGTGATTGCGCAGGTGAACCTGGACGTGAAACGCGACGCGATGATTCGCGGATTGTCGCGCGGGATGAAGCAGCGCCTTGGCATTGCGCGCGCGCTTATTCACCGCCCGAAAGTGCTGCTGCTCGATGAGCCAGCGTCGGGGCTGGATCCAAAAGCGCGGCTTGAGCTGCGCAACCTTCTGCTGTCGCTGCGCGATCAGGGAGCGACCATTCTGATCTCGTCGCACATCCTGACCGAACTGGAAGGCTTCTGCACCTCGATTGGCATCATGGAAAGAGGCCGTATGGTCCGAAGCGGACGCATCTCGGAGGTTACGGCGGCGGAAAGTCCTACGCGGCTAGTTCGCTTGAGTTGGTCCGGAGATTCGCTGGCAGTGGTACAGGAGCAATTACGGCGCGAACCGCGAATTTCGGAGGCGAAGTTGACTGATAGCGGCGGCGCGTTCGGCTTTGCCGGGCCGGAAGAAGATTTGGCGCCAGTGCTTGCTGGATTGATTGCAGCCGGCGTAAGAGTGACGTCCTTTAGGGAAATGAAGCAGACGGTCGAAGAACTTTACATGAAGCTCTCGACGCACGAGGTGATGTGATGCCTGGCGATGTGATGAAGGTCTGGAGAAATCCTGAATTTGTCAGGCACCGGCGTGCCGAACTGCGCACGGTGCGAGCCATCACCGTTGGAGCTCTGGTGTTGGTGGTCTGTGCGCTGGTTGGGTTGGCATGCTGGAGCAGCGAACGGGAACTCGTAGAAAGCCTGCGGCGCGCATCGGAGCTTTACGGAACGGAAGCCTGGAGACAGCGGCTAGCGCAAGCGCAGCAAGACCTTGCCGGCAAAACCTGGATGCTGTTTTACAAGTGGCTGATCGGAATGCAGGGCGCGGCACTCACCTTCTGGACTTTGTTTTCGTGCGCGCAATCGATTTCCGGAGAGCGGGATCGCAAGACTTGGGAGTTTCAACGCGTCACCCGGCTCACTCCGGGGGAGATTCTAATCGGGAAATTGTTGGGCGAGCCTGTGCTGGTTTACTTCGCTGCGCTCTGTGCCGCTCCCATAACGCTAATCGCCGGACTGGCCGGTGGCTTGCCTTTCGGCACCGTGCTCTCCGTCTACGTCTATCTCGCGATGACTTCGCTATTCCTTGGCTTGGGCGGGATGTGGCTCTCGACGCTTTTGGAGAGCCGCACGCGCGGGGTTGGCCTGATCGGCGCCCTCGGTTTGTATTTCGTCACAGTGATGATGTTCCAGATGCGGACAGTCGGACTCCCGGGACTGGCCGCGTTCAGTCCGCTGATGGTCTTTTTCGGACTGATTCCCAGTGAAGAATCTTCTCTCCTGTCGGCACTCCCCGTGTTGTTCGGACACACAGTGCCATGGCTCCTGATGTGCGTTCTGCTGTGCGGATCGTTTAGCGCATGGCTGGCGGTGATGCTGCTACGGAATTTAAAGCGCGACTATCCGGAGATCCGTCCGCTGTCGCGATGGCAGGCCGTAGCGTGTGCGGCGTTCCTGAATTCTCTGATTTATGCGCTGCTTCGGCCATCGCCGGTCTTTGGCTCATCCTGGTCTGCGGACGCGCGGTCTGGCTGGTTCCACGATGCTAGAACGCTCGCGACGTTTGCGGTAGTCATGAACGGCCTCATCTTATTTCTGATGGGGCTGGCGACGCTAACTCCGCAGGAACGCCTCAAGATCTGGCGTCGCACGCGCGCGACCGGCGTGGGATCAGTATTCGCGGATGATGGGTTGTCCTGGCCCTGGCTGGGAATCTCGGCGACCGTTGCGTACGCATTGATGGTTGCAGGCTTGTTGGTTTGGGGGCATGCACTTCCTTTGGAAAGGAGCACGTTGCAGACGGCGGCGGTGCAGTTGCTGGTGGTGCTGGTATTTGTGACGCGCGATGTTTTGTTCTTGCAATGGTGCATGCTCACGCGTCTGCGACAGCCCGTGGTAAAAGGATTTTTGTACCTTTGCCTGTATTACGCCGCCGCAGCCGTGCTGGCGACGATTGGCGCGGTTTCGTCGGAGGCGGCGGGGCATTGGATGGCTGCGCTCCTCACTCCGGCGCAAGTATTCGACACGCATCGCTACGGCCTCGCGTTTCCCGCAGCAACTTATGTTGGGTTGGCGTTGCAGGTGGGAGTAATTGGAGTTGTGCTGACGGCGATTAGCGGTAGGCTGCAGCGGCCGATGCAAGCGGGGGCTGCGGCTTAAATCGCGCTGGGTTAGTTCAGTTCTGAAACGAGAAGCAGCAGGATCGGCCGACGTAGTCGCCGCGAATCAACTTTTGCGCTTGTAATGAATTGGCCATTGGACCTGCCAAGTCTTGTCTCCGTCGCTCGGAGGCTTCCCAGCTCCAGTCGAAATTCATTCGCGGAAATATTCTTCCAGACCATGCGCTGCAGAGTTTTCATCATTATCGGCAGCCTGCTGACTATTGCAGAGGCGCAGAGACGTGTTCGTGGACAGTCATCCACTTGCCATCCTGATTTTCGAAAATCGCTGTCCAGCGAAAATTGCCCATCTCCACCTTCCCGGCTTTTGTGGTCATCTCGTTCTTCACGGTAGCCGTTGCCCAGACTAAGTCGCCGTGGGTGTGGATGACTGCATCGTCGTTCACCGTGAACTTCGCGCTTTTGTAGCCGGCAAGGACGCCCTTCACGCCTTTTTCATATTCTTCCCAGCTTCCGTATTTCAAAGGAGCAATATCAAAGAAGGTGTGCGGCCCGGTGGCGTAAAACTTGGCCACGTTGGCGGGATCGAGAGTAGACCAGCCATCCCAGATTTTCTGCAGGTAGGCTTTGTCGGGAGGCGGCGGGGCGGGGGATTTTTTGGGCGGAGTCTTGGCGAGACCAGATATGGGGAGAATGAACAGGCAGAGAACGGCGGCAAGGCGCTTCATGGTGGTCCTCCAAGGATTCGGCGGAATTCTCGCACAAGCCGCTCGATTCTGCCAAGGGCCGCATTGACCGATTTCCACAGCGCACGCTAGAATAGCTGAGTTTGCCTGTACTCGCCGACCCGTTCTGGGGACGCCCGCCGTGGCCGCTAAAACGCCGTGGCGGAAAAACACAGCAAGCAAGAAGTTCAGCGTGAAGTTTATCGGCGCCAGGATTGCGCCCGTGCGCGCGTGATCGGCTTTTGGTGAGCTGATTTTCAAGACATTTTGATGGAGGCAGACGTATGTACGCGGTGATCCGCGCCGGTGGAAAGCAGTACCGAGTGGCGCCCGGGGATGTGATTCGAGTGGAGAAATTCGCGACTGGCACCGATGGCAGCGTAGATTTCCCCGAGATATTAGCTGTGTCGGGCGGCGAGGGAAAGATCGGCAAACCAGAGTCGGAAGCGCATGTGCATGGCGAAGTGGTGGAAGAAGGCCGCGGCGCGAAGATTTTGGTCTTCCATTACAAACGCAAGAAACAGTACAAGAAGCTGCGTGGACACCGGCAAGCCTACACCGCAGTGCGCATCACCGAGATTAATTTCGACGGCCAGAGTTTCAAGGCTCCGGAGCTGGTCAAAAAGCAGCCCAAGGTAAAGAAGGCTGCGGCGGACGAGCACGAAACTGAAGCAGCGGCCCCTAAGGGCCGGGCTAAAAAGGGACACGCAAAGAAGAAAGCTGCGCCCAAGAAAAGTTCGTCTAAAAAGACTGCAGGTAAGAAGAAGAAATAGGGCGGCGAGGCCAAGACGGCCTCGCGACAGCCGGCGGACGCCGGCGCTACTTTAAGAGCGGAAGCTACTTTAAGGAATTGAGAGTTGACCGATGGCACATAAAAAAGGACAAGGAACTTCACGAAACGGCCGCGACTCAAACGCGCAGCGGCTGGGATTCAAGGCATTCGGCGGACAGATCGTTCCCGGCGGCACCATCATTGTGCGGCAGCGCGGCACCCGCGTGAAGCCAGGGCTGAACGTCGGTCGCGGCAAGGACGACACTTTGTTTGCCAAGATCACGGGCCGCATCAAGTTCCTGAACAAGGGCTCGATGGGTAAGTTTGTGATGGTCGAGCCCATGGAAGTGGTGGAGTAACTCGCGTCCGTCTGCGCGAAATGCAGCGCATGGTAGCCGCAGGGAGCTCCGACGCGGCTTCAGCCTCGCCTCCGGGCCGAGGCTGTTATTTTTGACGGCCTATCATCCCTCGCGAAGCGAGGGATCTTGGTTCGTACCTACGCCACGAGTGACATTGTTTTGGGCCCAACAGCAGGGTCCTGAGGTTCGCTCGGGATGGTTGGCGTGCTTTAGCGCAACTCATGTTCATCGACGAAGCAAAAATCCGAGTCAAAGCGGGTGACGGTGGCAATGGCTGCATGGCCTTTCGCCGCGAAAAATATGTACCTCGCGGCGGTCCTTCCGGCGGCGACGGCGGCAAGGGCGGAGATGTGATCATGGAATCCAGCGAGCGCCACAACACGCTGGTGCATTTCCGCTTCAATCCGGAATACAAAGCGGAACGCGGACGTCACGGGGAAGGCTCCAACAAGAGCGGGCGGGAAGGTGTGGATATAATTCTGAAGGTTCCGGTGGGGACAATTGTGTATGACGAAGAGACCGGCGAGAAGGTGTTCGATTTCTCCGCCCCAGACCAGAGCATGGTGATCGCCCGCGGCGGACGCGGTGGCCGCGGGAACGCGCGGTTTGCCACTTCCGTGCACCAGGCTCCGCGCGAGCACGAACCCGGACGCCCCGGCGAAGAGCACAACTACCGCCTCGAACTGAAGCTGCTGGCCGACGTGGGACTCGTTGGATACCCGAACGTGGGAAAATCCACGCTGATTTCGCGCATCTCAGCTGCCCGGCCCAAAATAGCCGACTATCCCTTTACCACCTTGCAGCCCAACCTCGGCGTGGTTGCAGTAGGAGACGCTAACAACGAAATTAGTTTCGTGGTGGCCGATATTCCGGGATTGATCGAGGGGGCTCACACCGGCTCCGGACTGGGCACTCAGTTCTTGCGGCATATCGAGCGTACGCGCCTGCTGGTGCAGTTGGCCGATGTATCTGATGCCAGTGGCCGCCCTGATATTGTGAAAGATGTGGAAGTGATTCTCGGCGAACTGGCCAGCTTTGGCGCGCATCTGGACGAGAAACCTATGATCATGGTCGCGTCGAAGATCGATGTGGCCAACAAAGACAAAGTCGCGGCGCTGAAGCGGTATTGCAAGAAACACAAGCTGAAGCTTTACGAGATTTCAGCGGTAACCGGGAAAGGCATCGACGAATTGAGATACGCCATGGCTAAGGAAGTGGATGTTCTGCGCGAGCGCTCGCTCGCGCAGACCGAAGCCGGTGACCACCAAACCGCCTGATCGAACCTCATGCCCGTGGCAGATGAGTTCCGTGCTGGAAGCGATACTGCAAAATCTTCGCAGCCAGGGCCGGCGGCATCTCTTCTCCGTCGGTCTGCACGGTGCGCACGACTTCTCCGCGACACACTACTTCCGTTTGCGAAAGCCCGGCGATTTCCGAAGGCAGCACCAGATTGATCTCCAGAATCACATTTGGCTGCAAGAGATCTTCGGCCTGGAACAGCAGACCGGAGCGGCTGATATTCCTGGTTTCCCCGTCGTGCCAATCCTCTTCGTCGAGACGGCGGTACTTTAAAGGCAGTTGAAGGTGAAAACGTTGCGCGCGAGACAGCGGTAATTGCGGCAACCCTGGCGCTGAAGCGTGCGATGTTTTGATTGGCATGGCAACCTCTCGGGGAGTCGAATCCAGAACTTCGCGAACGATATTCTTCAGATCCTGAAGCGTGAACGGCTTCTGGAGCAGGCGTACGCCCGCATCCAACGTGCCGTTGCGCCCGATCACATTTTCGGTGTAGCCGGACATGTAGAGCACTTTCGTGTTGGGACGAATTTCCAGGATCCGTTGCGCGAGTTCCCGTCCGTTCATCCCCGGCATGATCACGTCCGTAAGCAGCAGGTGAATCATGCCTTCGTGCGAGACCGCGATCTGCGTCGCTACCGCGCCATCGGCGGCTTCGAGCACGCGGTAACCTTGCTTTTCCAGGAACTGTCTGGCCAGATAGCGAAGGTTAGGCTCATCCTCCACTACTAAAATGGTTTCCGTGCCGGGAACCGTGACGGACTCCGCGGAAGCGGCAACCTGTGCGACGTTCTCCGTTGTTTCGGCGACGCGGGGCAAATAGATTTTGAACGTCGTGCCTTTGTCGGGCTCGCTGTTCACCCAGATGTAACCGCCGCTCTGCTTCACAATCCCGTAGACGGTGGAGAGCCCAAGCCCGGTGCCCCTCGGCCCCTTCGTAGTAAAGAAAGGCTCGAAGATGTGGGATTGGGTCTCGGAATCCATGCCCGCACCGGTATCGCTGATGGCGAGCGTCACGTAATTTCCCGGCTTCAGCGGCGCGTGAAAGCGCGCGTAGTCTTCGTCGAGCGAAATGTTGGAGGTCTCGATCGTCAACTTTCCTCCAGAGGGCATCGCATCCCGCGCGTTCACCGCAAGATTCATGATGACCTGCTCAATCTGCCCCGAGTCGGCTCGCACGGAGCCGAGACCAGGTGCGGGCACCATTACCAGATCGATGTCCTCGCCGATCATGCGCGTCAGCATCTTCAGGTTCTCGGTGACCACTCCATTGAGATCAAGAATCTTCGGCGCGAGCATCTGCTTGCGGCTGAAGGCGAGAAGCTGACGGGTGAGGGCGGAGGCACGTCCGGCTGCATTGGCGATCTCCTGTGCCGGAGCTCGCAACGCCGGTTCCGGGCCAAGGCGTTCGAGCAGGAATTCCGAGTAACCTGAAATCACCATCAACAGGTTATTGAAATCGTGCGCGATGCCCCCAGCGAGCCGGCCCACGGCTTCCATTTTTTGCGACTGCCGAAGTTGCTGCTCGAGGGCGCGCTGCTCGGTCACGTCTTCGGTAAAAAGCTCGAAGGTCTTGCTTTTGCCTCCGTTGGTCACGGCGCGACCGGAAACGCGGACGATGGCGGCTCTGCCGTCCTTACGCATCCACTCGACGATCAGTCCGTGGAAAGGCGTTGTCGCTCGCAAGTTATCCGCCAGCTCGAACCATTGCTGAGTGTCGGAGTAGAGTGCACCAAGATGGTGTCCCACCAGTTCCGCGGTAGAAGAATATTCGAGCATTGCCAGCAACGCCGGATTGGCATCTAGCACTTGTCCGGCCGAGTCGCAACGACAGATCCCGTAGGGCGCGTGGGTTACCAGCGACCGGAAATTCTTTTCAGAGCGCCGCAATCCCTCCTGAGCCGCTCGCAGTGCGGCATTGAACCAGCAGATCAGAATTGCCAGCACAACGAACAGTGCCAGCCTGAGCATTGTCGAGCGAAATTGCGCCGGCGTCTGTTCCGCGGAAAATGAGAAGTAGGCGCTTACGGTGAGCGCGAATGAGGTGGCCACCATTCCTGGCTTCCAGCCTCCATACCAGGCGCTCACCATGACCGCGACGGCGAATACAGCCAGTCGGCTTTCAGCGATATTGGGGAGCAATAGCGCTGGAATCAGCGCCAGGGTCGTGCTGAGCACCGCAACTCCATAGCGCAGAATGGGCGCACGGGCTGGTTGGATGCGGAGTAGGGGGAGGGTTACTCGCATATATGAGGTCATACTAATTACGAGTTAAAAAACGCGCGAGATTACAGGAGTGCATTCCAGATTCTCAGGAAAAAATGTTTGGTTGGACATCTGAGGTTGGGCCAAACAGACAATGGGGCGATGCGCCGTGGGACAATGCCCTGGGCATTTCCTTCACGATTCACAGGAAAGCAGCTTGCCAAGCGGACCGGCAAACTAGGACACTAAGCGCGCATGAATATTGGCCTCTTCGGCGGTACCTTCGATCCGATCCATCGCGGGCATCTCGCGCTTGCGCGCGCCGCGCGCGCGGGCTGCAAGCTTTCCAGAATCCTTTTTGTGCCAGCCAATGTTCCACCGCACAAGCAGGCTCAGCCGCTATCGGCGTTTGCGCATCGCCACGCCATGATTGCTCTTGCAACCGCGCAGGAGAAAGACTTCGTGCCGTCGCTGCTGGAAGCGCCGGAAGATCTAAAATCAGGTAGCAGAGGTAAAGAAAAGACGGGCATCCGGAAGCCGAACTACACCATCGATACCGTGAAGCGGCTCAAGCAGTCCCTCAAGAAGTCCGACCAACTCTTTTTATTGATCGGCATCGATGCCTTCGCGGAGATCGCGAAATGGCATCAGGCCGAAGCATTGTTTCGTGAGTGCGAGTTCGTCGTTGCCAGCCGGCCAGGATTTTCTCTTGCCGATGTGGCGAACGCGCTGCCGGCGAGTCTGCGGCCGCGGCAGGAAGTGACCCGTCCGTTTCACAAGCAAGCCGCGACGGGGGATTTGGTCTTGAGGGGCGTAACCATCCATCTGCTGGATGAGGTCTATCAGCCTGTTTCCTCCACCGCGATTCGCCAGGCGGTTGCGGCTGGCAAGCCGCTTGCTCGCTTTGTGGATCCCGCCGTGGCTGACTACATTAAGAAGGTAGGACTGTACAAGGGTCGTTAGTCGTTGGTCCAAAATTATTGCTGGAACTTTCCGCTCACAGCTCACGAACAAGAACGGCTGCTGATTCGTTTACAATGAGAACTCAGACTATACAGGCCAACCATCAACGACTGACGACCAACGACCGATTCTCTGCATGAAAAAAAACGAATTGAAGCAACAGGTAACGGCAGCCATTCAGGCCTGCCTCGACAAGAAGGCCGAAGAGA
>JAUTWY010000435.1 GCA_030838305.1 Acidobacteriaceae bacterium | reverse complement strand
CGTGCCGATGATCCTGAACAATCCGGAACAATGGGATCACGAAGCATTGACCGAAGTGCTCTCCTACAGGCCTGCGCCCAAGCAGGCCTGGGACCTTACCGAGATCGGAGGTCCCTGGCTGAACCTGATGCGCAACGCGCTCAATTCGCAGATCTGGTCGTTCAAACACCCGGATTTCCTCGCTGTTTCGGTGACCCATGGCACGGCGCTTCTTGCGCTCTACGATCAGGCGATGTGGGACAAGTATCAGCTCACCCAACTGGCCGGCGAGGAGTTCAAGACCAATACATTGATCATCGAGCAGAAGGCGGCGGCTGCCGATCCCGCGAATTATGAAGATCCGGCGGGGGCCTTCTCCAGCGAGGACAATTCCATACCGGCGCTGATGCGGCGCGGCGTTGTTTTCATGTGCTGCCACAATGCCATTTGGGAACAGGCCGCGGCCCTGATCAAAACCGACGTCAATCCCGACAAGCTCTCTCATGACGCGCTCGCGGCGGAATTGACCAACCATCTGGTGGATGGCGCCGTTCTGATCCCCGGCGCGGCCGGCACGCTGCCCGAATTACAGCAGGCCGGCTTTTATTACGCAACGTGACATCGAACATCATCATGTCCACTCTTACGCTCGACGGCACTGCGGCAGCCTCCAATCCAGCCGCCCAACGCAGCAAGGCCGACGCACTGCGCGCCGCGGCACTCGGTCTGCTCTCCATCCGCTGCATTCAGGGATTCGCCTATTGGGGCGGCGGTTCGCGCCGCTTGGCGGCGAGTTAAGATCCGGTCTTTTGCATCCGCCCGTACACCCAGCTGTGATCGCCCTTGCGAAAGTCCGACTTCTGGTTGCGCCTGTCACGAGATCGGGAGTCATCCCAGGATCATCTCGGCGGGCCAATCACCATGCGCTGCATTTCCGGCGGTCGAATGCGGCGCATCGACATGATGCGCTTTTTCTGCACAGGAATGACAGTGAGGATCGTGGTGCACAGCCTGCGCCGCGAACGCGGATGAACCGGTCGATATGACGACCGAAACCACAAGCAATTTGGCTATCGTTTTTAGACGCTTCATAACAGAACTCCTTTTCGGCTTCACATCGACCGCAGGTGATCGTGTGCCGCCTGATAAGTGCGTTCTGTCCGGCGATATTCCAATTGAAATTTTCGTTCGGTTTAATCGAGCTTTCAGCTGATTGATTTGCTGCGAATAGATGCACGGGCATCCCGCCCAGCACTGCCGCAATCCTTACCGACAATCAATCTTCCGCCGAGAACATTCCGGTCGAAACGTTGGATTGGAAGTGCAGCTCATCGGCAATTAGGTCAGTGGCAGACAAGAACCGAGGCCATCAGGAAATGATCATGACAGACCTGCCATTTCATATGCGCAAACGGACCGGGCTATATCGGCAGGTCGGTAATTTGGGGCTGTTTTTTCACCGCTCTCATGGTGGCGATGTGCCTGCCCACCGATCCCTAGAGGTCGAACGTGACACCTCAGCCAGGGAAAAGCCAATCGCTGATTTGCGGGATTATCTCGCAGAGGAGCGAACGTTTCTGGCCTGGATTCGCACCGGCATTGCCTTGATGGGATTCGGACTCGTGGTGGTCGCGCATTTTGACCTGTTCGCGGACGAGTCCCTTATCACGCAACGCGGCTCGAGCCTGCACCCCCACGGGCCCTCACTCTGGTTTGGAACGGCGCTTGTCGCGATCGGCGTCGCCGTGAATCTATTTTCCGCACAGCGTTTTATGCGCCTGGTTGGCGAATTGAATCGCGATCAGTTCGCGCACCGCTCCCTCTCCATGCAGGGTGTGATTGTGGCCTTGGTCCTGGCGCTGCTCGGCATCGCCATGACGATTTACCTGACCTTGTTCGTGGCGCAGTCGCCAGGCGCGCCGCACGCGTAGTTCACCGAAATGCCAACTAGCATCCATAGGAGAAGATGATGGACCATTCCAAAACGCAAGACGTCGACGATGCCGCTCAAATCTCTTTGGCAGGTCTGATCATCCGGCAAAAGGAGCCAAAGAATCTGGAGGCTCCCTTCGACCGGATCGACTCGTATCTCACGCCGAGGGAGCTGTTCTACATCCGCAGTCATTTTCCGGTACCAAACCTGGACCGTGATTCTTATCAACTGCATATCGATGGCGCGGTGAGGCATCCGTTTGCCTTGAGCTACGAGGAGCTGCGAAGCATGCCGTCCGAAACGCGGGTCGCCACCCTGGAGTGCGCGGGTAATAGCCGGGTCTTTCTCGTCCCGCAGGTGCAGGGAGCGCAGTGGGAACTCGGAGCCGTCAGCAACGCGGAATGGACCGGTGTGCCGTTGCGCGCATTGCTGGAGCGCGCCGGGCTGCGGGAGGATGCTTGCGAGATACTGCTCGAAGGAGCGGATCGCGGAACGCCCAAGGAAGGGCCTCTTCCTCCCGACCCGATCTCGTATGCCTGGAGTCTGTCCCGAGCCAAGGCAATTCAGCCGGAAGTCCTGATCGCCTACCAGATGAATGGCCGTGATCTTTCGCCGGATCACGGATTTCCGGTGCGCGCCATTGTGCCTGGTCATTATGGAATGGCTTCCGTCAAGTGGCTGACCGGGATCCAGGCGGTATCTGAGCCGTTTCACGGTTACTGGAAGACGTCGGATTATGCCTACTGGGCTTCGATGGATGGAAAGCCCGTGCGGCGTGCGTTGGGAGAAATGCAGATCAAATCCGAAATCGCGCGGCCACGTGTTTACGAGACCATCGCCCCGAACCGCATCTATACGGTTTCCGGTGCGGCGTGGGCGGGCGAGACCGATGTGACCGAGATTGCAGTGAGCACCGATGGCGGCCGAAGCTGGGCCGAGGCGGAATTCGTAGACCCGGTGCGGCGGCATGCGTGGCGCCGTTGGAAATTCGATTGGCTGACACCGAAAGAACCCGGGCCGTACACGTTGCTGGCCCGCGCCAAGGATGCCAGCGGCCTGATCCAGCCTGACAAGCACGACCAGAACTACGGCACCTACGTGATCAATCATCCTCTTCCCATCGAAGTATTCGTGGGTGATTCTGCAGGTTCACGATCGTGATGCCTGTGACTGCCACGGTCATCACCCCGTGCCGGTCGAACCAGGCCTGCGGCGAACGCGCCGCAGATCCGTATGGCCTAAGGCAGGCGGCCTGTTATGATGCCCCCATGACACTCGAGCAACTTCGTGTCTTCGTCGCGGTCGCTGAACGCCAACATGTTACCCGGGCCGCCGAGGCACTTAACTTGGCCCAGTCGGCGGTCAGTTCTGCCATCGCGGGACTGGAGGCGCGGCATCAGGTCAAGCTTTTCAACAGGGTCGGCCGCGGCATCGAACTCACTGAGGCCGGCACGCTCTTTCTCATTGAGGCGCGTGCCGTTCTGGCGCGCGCAGAATCCGCCGAGTCGACGCTATCCGAGCTTGGCGGTCTCAAGCGCGGAACGCTCGTCGTGCAGGCCAGCCAGACCATCGCCAGCTTCTGGCTGCCCCGTTATCTCGTTGCGTTCCGCCGGGCCTATCCGCGCATCGATATCCGGCTCTCCATTGGCAACACGGCCCAGGTCGCGGCAGCCATCCATGCGGGTACTGCCGAACTTGGCTTCGTCGAAGGTGAGGTGGTGGATCCCGTATTAAGGAGCCAGCCCGTTGCCCGCGACCAGATGATCGTGGTGGTCGGACCGGAACACCCCTGGGTCGGGCGCGAGAGCGTGACACCGGGAGAACTCGTGGATACGGAGTGGGTTTTGCGGGAGAAGGGCTCTGGGACACGCTCAGCCTTCGAGCAGGCACTTATCGGCTTTGGTATCGCGCCGAACAGCCTGCGGGTGCCGCTCGAATTGCCCTCGAACGAGGCCGTCCGGTCAGCCGTGGAAGCCGGCCTGGGCGCCACGGCAATTTCCGCTTCCGTGGCGGTGCCGAGCATAGAGGCGGGCCTGCTGTACCAAGTGCCCCTGAAAATCCCGGATCGGCATTTTCATGTGCTCCATCACGGTGAACGCCATTATAGCAAGGTAGCGGAAAGACTGCTCCAGATGATTGCCG
>JAUTWY010000405.1 GCA_030838305.1 Acidobacteriaceae bacterium | reverse complement strand
CGATTTTGCAATAGTAGGCAGAGTGAGCGAAATACAGGAAAACCCCTAGGGCATTACACAAAGGTTGCAGCCGGAAAGTGCTAAGAGTGCTACAAGAAAGGTGCACCGGCAGTTGCGCCGTCCCGTTGCATGGGGTTATGGCAGCTTGTTCAGATAACACGCGCCGCTTGTCTTCTGCACCGGTGGCGTTGGCGGCTTCAGCCACGCGGCGCTATTGAAGTTGAAGAACTCGTTCATGCTTTTTTGCGCGGCGTCGCGCTTGGTTAGGGGCGTCAGGCCGAAGCGTCCTTCAATAAATCTCAGGATCGCGGTGAGGTCCATCACCGTGTGCGAAACGTAATGCGGCCGCGTGTAGGGCGAAATGACGATCAGCGGCAAACGGAATCCGGTGTAAGTGAAGTCGCAGGTCGGGCCGGTGCTGGTCGTGCAGATGTCATTGGTCATCAGGTCCTGGGGCTTGATGCCGTCGGGGCTCACGGCGGGCTGCGGCGGGACGTGGTCGTAGATGCCTCCAGACTCGTCGAACGTGAGAATGAATGCGGAGTCTTTCCAGGAGACGCTGTTCATCAGCGCATTAATCAGCGAGGCGACGTAATTGGCGCCGAGTTGAATGTTGATGGGATATTGGTCGAAATCGGAGCCATGCTCATCGAGTCCGGCGGCGGACGCGGGTTCGATGATGGCAACCGCGGGCAATGTGCCGTTCTTCACGTCGGTAAAATACTGCGTCATGGTGGTGATGTTCTGGGGATACGTGGTGGGAATGGAATGTCCCCACTGAAAATTCTGGACATAGCTGAGGGTCAGCAGGCATGACGGCGTGGGATTGGAAGAGCACGCGGTGTTGCTGGTATTAACGTAAATCTTCCAGCTGATGCCCGCGGTTTCTAATTTCTGAAAAATTGTGGTGGCCGTGAGCAATGCCTGATCGCCACTGTCGGAGCCGATGGGATACACGTATCCCTGCGAGGTAGCAGCGATTAGGTAGTCCCGATTGGACGAGGTCCGCGTCATCACGGGTGAAAACCAGCGGTCCGACGTGGCAAACTGCGTCGCCATGAAATAGTAAAAGTTGAGGTCAGCATCGGTGTAATAACCCATGTCGCGGATGCCGTTGGTGTCGTTGTACGGAGGAGAGATGTTGCGAGAGTCGTGGGCTGTGGTCCAGACATAGCCATCGAGCGTTGGGGTTGCCGAGTATGGATTGACGCGATTCCAGTCCACGTGGCTTTCGTTCCAGGAAGGGCTGGGATTTTCGATGCACTGCGTGATGAGGTGATAGGAAGCGACATTCGGACTGGCGCTATCGACGGTGCAATCATTCGGAGGCGGGAACGCGGGGTCGCAACCGGGATTGGTGGGCGGCGGTCCGTAGAGCGGAGTGAGGCCGGAAGTGGGATTGAATTGCCGGAGGCCATCGAAGGAGCGGTCGGCGAATCCGTTGGCCTTCCAGTAACCGCGCAGAGCGCCAAAATAATGATCGAGGCTGCGGTTTTCCTGCGCCATGAAGATAATGTGGTTCAGAACTTTCACGGTTTGTGAGACGTTGAAAGTTGCAGTGACCGACTTGTTGGCGTTCATGGTCAGCTTGCAGGTGTAGGTAGAGGTGCAGGCTCCGCTCCAACCCGCAAAATAAGCTCCCTTCCCCTGCGTCGGTGTAAGAGTGACGACCGTGCCCGCGCCGAAGGATGCGGTGCAGGTGGGAGCGCACGTAATTCCGGCGGGACTGCTGGCGACGGTTCCGGTCGAGGTTCCGGCCAACGTGACGGTGAGTTGATATGACGTGGTGGCCGGAACTGGACTTGAAGCTGACGATTCCGATTGCGCTGATGCGATGCCGGAATTGCCCAGAAACAAAGCTACCGTGAAGATGGCAACCAAGAGAGAAAAAGAATGCCGGATCAAGTTAGACCTCTGATGATGGAATGCAGAGAAGATGGCTAATCTTGGATGGCATTGATGGCCGTGAGGTTGCGAGGGAATCAGCCAATCAGGGCGAGCGCAAATCGCGATAATACATAGACTTGTTGAGGACTGGGATGCGTGCATCCGAGAGTAAATCCGGTGAGGTGAGGTGAGGCGATGCGATACATCGTCGATCCGAAGGTGGGCATTGGGCATGTTCATTTGAAGGTTGCGGATTTGCAGTGGGTGCTGGATTTTTATTCCGGCGTTCTGGAGATGACGCAGCAGTACGGAGAAGGTGCAATCGGGATGATGGATACCGCACACAGCAATGTGCGGTAGCGTACGGTATCTGCTGTATGGCCTTTTGACTTTCTCGACAACTAATCTAGCAATTCCTTTCCTAGTCGCCGTCCGTCGACCTACAGCGTGGCCCGGCAGCAGCTTTCCAAGGAGAAAGCGGGTGTAGGTGTCTCACAGCATTCTTATTGTCGATGACAATACTCTGGTCCGCCACCTGCTACGATCGTGGCTGGAACAACACCCCGAGTGGGCGGTATGCGGCGAGGCGGAGAATGGCCAGCTCGCGGTAGAAAGCGTGAAACAGCTTCACCCCGATATTGTGATTCTGGATTTGCAAATGCCAGTCATGAACGGGCTGGAGGCCGCGCGCCAAATCAGCCGGATCGCTCCCCGAACGACGATGATCATGTTCACGGTTTACAGCTCAGAACAACTCCTGAAGGCGGCTCGGGCCAACGGCGTAAAGGATGTTGTTTCGAAGAGCGATCTGCTGGGCGAGCATCTTCTGACCGCGCTGAGAGAAGCTGCCTGAGCTGAATTCAGTTTGATCAGTTAGCGACGCCGCGGGCGGCGGCTAGTTTTCAAGGACGTAACAATCTTCAGGCACTTCGAGCAGGGACAGCGAAATCCAGTATCGTTCGTAAAAATGATGTGTCCGCAGTTTTGGCAGATCCAGCGATCATCGGCCACCGTGTTCATGGGGCGGAACTGCCCGCCGACCACACAATAAGGACAACGAAGTTTTTTCTCGGCCATGTTAGCGACGCTTAACCGGCGGGGGTGCGGCGTCGGCATGAAAACTATAGAGGTTTCCATTGTTTGTTGAATGTTCGATATCGTACGGGACGGAGTATTGGCGGTGGTCCCACCCACCGGGTGCGATATCTTCAGGCCGCAGGTTTTTCCCTGGCAGCCACTTGCTCAAGCACTCACAAAGCCTCGAGCATACCGTTAGCAACTGAGGTTTGAGGGCTGCAATGCAGGTGGTTTTCTGCATTCATCCAATGCGGTGCAAAGCTGTTCAACAAGGATAGTTAATTTCGCCGAATCCATTTCCGTACTGGCTTGTTCTGCAATGGAATACCACTTTGGGTCTGTAATGTTGGGGGCCATAAGCGGGGCCTCCGTTTCTGATGACTCAGTCTAGCTCTAAGGCTGCAAGCGAATCTGAGCAAAAGGAATCACTTTGCCTGATGGCGTACGGCTCTCCGCGCGGGTCCGCCGATGGGATGCTGATTTTCGAGGCTCTACGCCGCGCTGAAGCACGGAAGGTTACCTGCAGCCTGCAAGGAGTCGCTCACGTTTGTTCGGTACTGAACAAAGGTAGGTCTTGAAAGACAACCTATTCTCGTACTAGTATCCCGATCCTTACATCTGGAAAACCTCTTGAAAGTTTGGAGGCTGCAAGAATGCAAGACGAAAAGAAAGAACGCTGGATGGAACTCTGTGCCCAGGCAGCCGTAGAACAGGACCCCGAAAAACTTCACGCCCTAGTGGAGGAAATAGACCGGTTGCTGGAAGAAAAAGAGGATGCTCTGAGACAAGCGCATCGTTCTGCTGGCTCGACGCCCCGTTGACCATCTGATATCTCAAGTTCCATTTCATTGGGACGAACCAGCTATGATGTAGCTACGGCCTATGACCCCTTGGTTTCGGATGAGCATTCCTGTTTTCTTGATCTTATTGTTTGCCGGGATTGTTCGGATTGACGCTGCGCCCCAGACTAAACAGGAAACGCAGTCCCCGCATGCGCGCGCGATCGGACGCAAGTTGAGTGGACAAGGCGTACCGAATTTCGGCGAGGTCACCCCTACGCTTTATCGCGGAGGCCTGCTTAGCGGTGACGGTCTTAAAGCGCTAAAAAAGGTGGGAGTGAGCGTTGTCATCGATACGCGTGCCAACAACAAACACGAAAAACGTGCAGTGGAAGCTCTGGGAATGAAGTATGTCGCCATTCCCTGGCACTGTCCATGGCCGAAGGATGAGGTATTTGCCAAATTCCTGAAGGTGGTGCACGAGAACAGGGGGAAGAAGGTTTTTGTGCATTGCCGCCTGGGAGACGACCGCACGGGGATGATGGTAGCGGCCTACCGAATGGCAGAGGAAGGCTGGACCGCCGAGGAAGCCATGAACGAGATGCGGTCGTTCGGCTTCACGAAGACGCACCACTTCATCTGCCCCAGCCTGGCCGGCTACGAGAGGCATTTTCCGGAGCATTTGAAGCAGAATCCGATCTTCGCCGAAGAGAGAACGCATCACAAGCAAGCCGCCAAATAAACTCACCGCAAATGAAATCCGACGCCCCGGTTCGCTTCGAACCTCAACGCATGTCGGGCAGGTAGCTAAGTTTGCCGCCCGGGACAAAGCGGCTGTCGATCTTCGCTCGACTGGACAGCCCCTTCGGCTTGGCTCAGGGCAGGCCTGGGCGGCTGTCCCCACACGGCCATATTGGCTCTCCCGCATGGGCATCTGCCGACCTGAGCCAGTCCCGAGTCTGAATCAGATTGCGTTGATTCACAAAGCGACATAGAATGCTCCCCGCGTCTGAAGCGGGAAGTCGAGGATCTGATGCTTTCATCGGATGCATGCCTACCTTGTCGTTCCAGACAGAATCGTTTGACTGCGTAAGTAGACGTGGGAGTGTTACGGAAAGCCATCCGGCGCGTCTATGCAGAGGACAGTTCGTCCCAAGGAGACAAAATGACAACGAAGATGAACGTTCTGCGCATGCTCGGAATCGCAGGTATCGTCTTGCTGGCGTGGCCCCGTTTTGCCGCCGCTCAGCGTCTTAAACCCATCCCTGACCGAAATGCCGCTCGCGCACAAGCGCAGCCGGCCGCGGCGAACGCGATCTCGCCATGGACACCTTTGAATAATCAGCCCAAGTTTCTGAATACCATCAAGTGCGCGGGAGCGGCCAACCCGCTGCTGCTGACGGATGGAACAGTGATCGTGCAAGAAGGGGGCTGCCAGAATTGGTGGAAGTTGACACCCGACAACAGCGGCAGCTACGTAAACGGAACATGGTCGCAGATCGCATCCCTGCCAGCCGACTATAGTCCGCTCTATCATTCCTCGGCCGTATTGCCTGATGGACGGGTCATCATTATGGGCGGCGAATACAATTTCTTCGTCCCGGACTGGACGAACCTAGGAGCGATTTACGACCCGATCGCCAATCAGTGGACGTCCGTGTCGGCTCCTTCATTTTTCACCGGCTTCGGACCATTTCCGCAAACCATCGGCGACGCCCAGAGCACGATCCTGGCCAACGGTACTTACATGCAGGCTAATTGTTGCACGACGGAACAAGCTTTACTGGATGCCAGCACGTTGACCTGGACCCCCACCGGCACAGGCAAGTTTGACATCAACGATGAAGAAGGATGGACGCTGCTGCCAAACGGCAACGTGCTGACAGTTGATGCCTATGTTCCGGTGAATATTGCTTACGATCCGACGGGAACAAACTCGGAAATCTACGACCCCGCGACGGGTACATGGTCGAGCGCGGGGAGCACGCAGGTGCAACTCTGGGATTCCGCGGCGGCTTGCGGCGGAGAAAACTTTGCGACTTTCGAGGTTGGACCCGGAGTGCTGCGACCTGACGGTACCGTTTTCTATGCGGGCGCGGACACTTGCCGGCTGCCGGGACATCCAACGACCTACGCTTCCGGAAATACTGCAGTCTACAATTCCTCGACCGGAGCGTGGACCGCCGGCCCCAGCTTTCCCATTGGGGTGGACATTGCCGATGGCCCAGCAGCCCTGGAAACCGATGGCAAAGTGCTGATGATGGCGAGCTCGGGTTTCGGAAATAAACCTTCGTTCTTCTTTGAGTGGGACGGTAATAGCCTGACGCAGGTTCCGGCCACTCCGAACGCGCACAAGGATGGCTCTTACTATGGAAACATGCTGGCGCTGCCGAGCGGACAGATTCTGTTGACTGATTTCTCGAACGACATTGAACTTTACACTCCAAGCGGTCTGCCGCAGCCCGAGTGGGCGCCGGTGATTACGTCTTCTCCGCGATCGGTGAAGCGGGGCAGCTCGTACACAATTTTCGGCATCCGGTTCAATGGGATGTCACAGGCAGCTGCTTACGGAGACGATGTGCAGGGTGCGACCAACTATCCCCTGGTGCGCATCACGAATCTGGCAACGCGTCATGTGTTCTACAGCCGAACGCACGACCATAGCAGCATGGCGGTGGCATCGAAGGCGAGCGTGACGACGAATTTCGATGTTCCCTTCGGACAGGAACCGGGCGCCAGCCAGATTGAAGTGGTGGCGAACGGGATTGCATCGGCTCCAAAGCTCGTTGTGGTGAAGTAAAGTAGAGCGTCCGGCAGGTTGCCAGTCGCGCGCTAACGACTTGAGCATGCCCGCTCTCGCGGAATTGCGGAGAGTGGGCTTTTACGCTGAAAAATCAGAGCCCGGCCTGATCGGGGCCGGGCTTGTTTCTTGGGCTGTCAAACAATGCTAGGCAGCCGCGGATCTCTTGGAGCGACCCTCCGTCGCGATGGGTTGTGCTACTTTGCGCACGAGGAAGGGTTGCAGGTTCGGCTCAGAACCGGCCCACTCCAAACTGATGATTGAGTGTCCGGGCTGGGTCGTAACGAAATAGCGTTCTCCGTTGGGGCTGGTTACTTCAAATTTGCCGGTCTCGCCCTGTAAAGCCTCGGCAACATCGTAGGTTGAAATGCTGTCATTCAATTTCATGGGGACTTCCTCATTTCAGTTACAGATTGTTGGTTGGATTGTCCCCTGCCCTAGGGAGGAGCATTTCTTTGATGATAGTACGCGAGCGCACTGAGTCAAGGCCGTACGCTGTTTTTTAATATTTTGTGCAACGGGATTCAGGTTAGGGCGTTCGCCCGAGTCGAGTGATGTGGAAAGCGGCGCTTCAGCGGCGCGTAAACCCTCCCAATAATCTGAGTGTCGGCTCCCTGCCTCCGCTAGACTTCGTCGCTCTCTTTCAAGCGCGCGATCACGCCGAAATCTTCGAGCGTGGTAGTGTCGCCTTTCACTTCGCCGCTGCAGGCGAGTTCACGCAGCAGGCGGCGCATGATCTTGCCGCTGCGCGTTTTGGGAAGCGTGTCAGTAAAGCGAATGTCGTCGGGCTTGGCCAGCGCTCCGATTTCTTTCGCAACCCATTTGCGCAATTCTTCTTTCAATTCTGGAGTGGGCTTGCGGCCTTGCTCCAGTGTGACGAAGGCCGAGATCGCCTGGCCCTTGAGTTCGTCGGGGCGGCCCACTACCGCGGCTTCCGCCACGGCCGGATGGGCGACCAGGGCGGATTCGACCTCCATGGTGCTAAGGCGGTGGCCGCTGACGTTGAGCACGTCGTCGACCCGCCCCATGATCCAGAAGTAGCCATCTTTATCTCTACGCGCGCCATCGCCCGTGAAATACATTCCTGGAATCTGCGACCAGTAATTCTTCACATAGCGTTCGGGATCGCCGTAGACGGTGCGAAGCATTCCAGGCCAGGGACGCTTGATCACGAGAAATCCGCCGGAACCTAAAGGAACGGGCTGACCGTCCATGGTGACAATGTCCGCGACAACACCGGGAAACGCTCGTGTCGCCGAGCCCGGCTTGGTGGCGATTGCGCCCGGGATCGGCGCAATCATGATGTGTCCAGTTTCGGTTTGCCACCAAGTATCGGTGATGGGGCAGCGGTTACCGCCGATGATTTCGCGGTACCACATCCAGGCTTCAGGGTTGATGGGCTCGCCGACGGTACCGAGCAGGCGGAGGCTGCTCATGTCGTGTTTTTTTGGCCAATCACTGCCCCACTTGATGAAGGTGCGAATTGCCGTAGGCGCGGTGTAGAAGATGTTTACTTTGTGGCGCTCGATGATCGACCAGAAGCGGTCGGGCTCGGGATGGTTGGGAGCGCCTTCGTACATCAGGCTGGTGGCGCCGTTCTGCAGCGGCCCGTAGACGATATAGCTGTGGCCGGTGACCCATCCGATGTCGGCGGTGCACCAGTAGGTGTCTTCTTCTTTCAGGTCGAATATCCATTTGGTGGTGAGATAGGTGCCGACGGAATATCCGCCGGTGGTGTGGACGACGCCTTTGGGTTTGCCAGTGGTGCCCGACGTATAAAGAATGTAGAGCGGATGTTCGGCGTCGAGGGGCTCGGCGGGGCAGACGTCGGACGCTTTCTCCATTAACTCGTGCCACCAGTGATCGCGGCCGGGCTGGATGTTGATCGGAGTGCCGGTGCGCTTATAGATGACTACGCTTTTCACCGTGGGGCACGACTTCAACGCTTCTTCCACGGCCGGAAAAAGTTTTACTTCGGCGCCGCGTCGGTAACTTCCATCTTGCGTGATGACAGCAGTAGCCTGGCAATCGTGAATGCGGTCGATGAGGGCGTTGGAGGAGAATCCGCCGAAGACGACGGTGTGAGGCGCGCCAATGCGGGCGCAGGCGAGCATGGCAATGGGCAGCTCGGGAGTCATGCCCATGTAGATGGCAACGCGGTCATTCTTCTTCACCCCAACAGCCTTCAGGGCATTGGCGAATTTCTGGACGTCACGATGCAGGTCTTGATAGGTAAGCTTGCGAATTTCGCCGGGCTCGCTCTCCCAGATGATGGCGGCTTTATCTTTGCGCGCGGTCTGAACGTGGCGGTCGAGGCAGTTGTAGGAGAGGTTGATCTGGCCTCCGACAAACCACTTGGCCCAGGGGCAATTCCATTCAAGAACTTTGTCCCACTTCTTGAACCAGTGAAGTTCGCCGGCCATGCGGCTCCAGAACTTGTCTGGATCGTCAATCGATTCCTTGTAGAGGCGCTCGTACTCGGCGAGGCTCTTGATGTGAGCGTGCTGACTGAATTCCGGCGGAGGCTCGAAGCTGCGCTGCTCCTGGAGGATGGAATCGATGCTGCTGGCCTGGAGATCGGTTAGGGCTTTCGTGGACATGGGAAAAGAAACCTCGTCGTTCGTCGTTGACAAAATGCTTGCGGCGCCTGAAGGCGTGGGGCATTCTGCGGATTTGCGGCACGCCTGAAGGCATGCCCTGATACGAATCGCGCTTGCTGGTACCGCGACATTTTACTACTAGAACCGCCGCTTCGCGGCGATGTGTTTGCCACAACGATTTTGCGACTGTGTGGTTTATCTAAAGGTCGAGGAAGCGGTTTTGATCCTCGTCAGGTGGCAAGATACATGTTTCTGAGCGGCCGAAGAGGCGGTAGCGGTGGCGGGCTATGGAGTTGTAGGCCGCGTTGCGAAGAAATTTGGGCAGAAGTTGCAGGAGGGATGCGGCTGGGCGCCACGGGCCTTCGAGTTGGCTCAGGGCGAAGAGGATGGCGTCAGAGCGGGAGAGGAGGCTTTCGTCCGGGAGTTCGTAGTTCAAGACGACGTAGACGGTGTCGAGGTCACTGGCATTTGCGCTGTGCCGGGCGAGGGTGCGGGCGGCGAGAGGGCTTTGCAGCGAGGCGAAACGGAAAATGGCGTTGGAATCATGGCGGAGAATGAATTGGACGAGGCGGTTGCAGAGTCCGCAGACGCCGTCGTAGAGGAGGATGGGATGGGGCATGCGACATAGAAAACTTTAGCAGGGCCATGATCAATTCGCACTCTTGAGAAATTTACCTCGGGGGCTAACGCCCTGTTGTCAGTGTGGGCATTGATCGCTGCGCTGAAAGCGCTGCGCCACCCAAAAACGTGCTTCGGGCTGAAACCCGCAGACGCAAAGGAGAAAGGGGGTTATTTGAGGCCGAGGGTGCCGTTGAAGAGCTGGATGATTCCGTAGCACTCGCAGGCGGTGTCTTCGAGACTCTTGCGGTTCAGGATTTTTACGGTACCGCGCAGGTTTTCGATGACGCCGGCATTTTCGAGAAATGCTGCGGCCAGGCTGACGCTCGGGCGTCCCGTACCGAGCATCTGTGCGAGGAATTCGTGCGTCAGGGGAAGCGATTGAGCGTCGAAGCGGTCCTGACACATGAGGAGCCAGCGCGCCATGCGCTGGACAATTTCATGCAGGCGATTGCAAGCGACAAGTTGGGCAACCTGCAGGCCATGGATCAGGCTGAAGCGGCCAAGCTCAGAGCGCAGTGACGAAGCGGAAAGCAGAACGTCCAAAAAAATCTCGGAGCGGACCCGCACTCCAGTTCCCGTCATCTGCATGATCGCCCGGAATGTTCCTCGCTGCAGGCCCGCGGTGAGGGACATACCGACCATCCCCTCTTTGCCAACAATCCCGACTTCAACGCTTCTGCCGTCGCGGCTGAGGGCGACGAGAGAAGCCATGCCGTCATTCAGGAAGTAGGTGAAGTCGATCTTCTCGCCGGACTCGTGGAGGATTTTATATTGCGGCAGGTCCAAGGGCTCCAGGTTGGGACGGAGCAAGTCGTATTCTTTATCTGGCAGGGACAACAAAATTACGTTGGAGATTGCCTTACCGGCGGAGTCGGAGCGGGAGCCGGGCAGCAAGGGAACCACCTTGGTGGGCGTCGCGGGCGTTCCAGGGATTTGGTTTCCGCTCATCGAATGTTGGATGCTGCGCCCCGAACCGATTGATTTCGGCGAA